>JAQGNU010000002.1 GCA_028291645.1 Nevskia sp. | reverse complement strand
GCGAAAACCGAGCACAGCGAGGCACCCTAAAGTGCGCGTCGTTAACGTCGACGCGAGCAGCAGCGCACGCCGCCCGTTCCGCTGGACGGTTTCGCGGCTGTCGATCGCAGGCAGCGTGTTCGCAGCGCCGTTCGTGTTGTTACTGATCAAGCTGCACGCCGAATTCGCCAGCGGCGTCTCACCCGGCGGTGCCAACTCAGTGTTGATCCGCTTTGCCGTGGTCGGCCTGTTCGCCTGCCTGATGACGCGCTGGTGCATCACCTGGATGAAGCGCCGGCGTTGAGCGGATCTTCAGCGCGGCCTTCAACCCGCGCCTGTGCACCCACCTGGTGAATTGACATGCGAAGTCCCAAGCCCGTGTTCGTCATCCCGACGCACCGCCTGCGCGATGTCGGCGCGACGGTCGAGTCCTACGATGAACATTTCCGCAAGAACGGCCATTCGATCGACATGGTCGTGTTCGACGATTCCAGCGCCGTCAACCAGCAGAAGTATTTTCCGCTGCTGGAGCAAACCACCACGCAGAATCCGCTGTGGTATGTCGGTCCGCAGGAAAAGGAACAATTTCTCAGCCTGCTGTTCGCGCGCCTGAAAGACCGCAAGCTGGAGCCGCTGATCCGCAACCTGTTCCGACCCAGCTACGGCGGCAACCGCAACTGGACGCTGATCTACACGCTGGGCGATCACATGATCAGCGCCGACGACGACATGCGGCCGTTCGCATTGATGGAGGACAGCCCGGAGACGTTGGACGATGGCGTGGTCTGCCGCGGCAGCGTCAAACGCCACGGTCAGAACGGCTACACCAAGAAGTCGTTCGACATCCTCACCGCATTCCAGGACGTGCTCGGCAAGCCGGTGCGCGATACGCCCTTGAATCACGAGCGCGGCGCACTACTGATCGACACCGCGATGGACCTGGAAACCAACGCCTCGCAGGGCCTGCACCGCGAAAACAACCTGCAGCTGAAACCGGGCGTGATCGACGACGCCGCGATCATCAAGATGGCGCAGACCTTCCGCTCCGGCACCAACGACATCGACGCGCTGGATTTCGTCGAAATGTATCTGGACGACGACGCGCAGGTCAGCATCGAGGAACTCAACGAGGTCTATGTGCTGGAGAACTTCCGGCCGGCCATCACCGAACTGAACTGGCGCATGGATTGCGGCGTCGCGGGCTACGACAACACGCTCGGGCTGCCGCCATTCTTTCCCACCCGGCTGCGCTTCGAGGACTACATCTACCGGCTCTGGATCCAGCAGCCCGGCTTCGTTTCCGCGCATGTGGACGCAGCACAGAACCACATGAAGAATAACTACATGCGCGACCCGCTGCCGTCGGAAGTGTTCAACGAGGAAGTCGCCAACCTGCTCAAGCGCAAGATCAAGGGCAGCGTGTCGAAAATCGACGAGCTGTCGATCATGTTCGACTACGAGGGTGAGGTGACGCAGGGCGACAGCGACACCATCCTCGGCCGCATTCGCGAATTGCACGGCCGCGTCATCGCCGCCAGCCGCAAGGCCCGCGGTGCGCGGCGCGAGTCGCTGAAGACTTTTGCGGTGAGCCTGGAGCGCGCGTTCTTTGGCTTCGACTCCGATTTCTTCCAGCAGAAGCTCATCTACATCGTCGACGATGTCATCAACCAGTTCAAAGGCTCGCTGGAAATCTGGCCGACGCTGGTGGAAATCTGCTTCCTGCGCAAGCAGCGCGCCGAGCTGCCGCGGCTGCGAGTGGCGAACCAACGCCGCCACTGAGGCCGGAATCAGTCGAACCCCCGTACGCCTGTCGAATCTTCGCGGCCACTGTCCTAACTGGAGAATCTTCAATCGTGGACACTTTCACTTACCGCTGTGCCGAAGCGCACGACTGCGCGCTGTTGGCGCGCTTCAACCAGCAATTGATCGCCGAGCGCGGCGATACCGGCAGCAGCGATTTCGCCGAATTGCTGAAACGCATGCAGACCTGGCTGTCGACACGCCGTTATGCCGCGGTACTGTTCGACAACGAACGCCGCCAGACCGTCGCCTATGCGCTGTACCGCGAACACCGCCGGGAAATCTATCTGCGCCAGTTTCTGGTGACGCGCTCGGCGCGCCGACACGGCTACGGCCGCCGCGCGATCGAGTTGCTGCAGTCGAAAATCTGGACGCCGGGCAAGCGCCTGACGGTCGAAGTGCTGGTCGAAAACCAGCCGGCGTATTGCTTCTGGCGTTCGATGGGCTACCAGAACTACGCGGTGACGCTGGAGATTCCGCCCAAGGTCGATACGGGCGTCGATAAGGGTGTCGACCAGGGCGCCAACAAGGCCGCCGCCGATGCACCCCCAGCGCGCGCGCACTGCCAGCCGACCTCGTTGCCAGCCGAGGGTTAACATATGCGTGTCGACGTGGCCTAGAGCCACAACCTGCCTTAGACGCGCATGCCACAGCCCCCGCAAAACGAAAATCGCCCCTCGCCTGAAGCACTGCTCGAAGAGGTGCAGAAGGAGCGGCGCGGCAAGCTGAAGATTTTCCTGGGCGCGGCGCCCGGCGTCGGCAAGACCTACGAGATGCTGCTGGCCGCGCACAAGAAAAAAGCGGACGGCATTGACGTCGCCGTCGGCATCGTCGAAACCCACGGCCGCAAAGAAACCGAGGCGCTGATCGCCGGGCTCGAAATCCTGCCGCGCAAGGCGGTCGAGTACAAGGGCCGCGAACTGCACGAGATGGACATCGACGCCATCCTCAAGCGGCGTCCGGCGCTGGTGCTGGTGGACGAGCTGGCACATACCAATGCTGAAGGCTCGCGCCATCCGAAGCGCTATCAGGATGTCGAAGAGCTGCGCGCCGCTGGCATCGACGTCTACTCGACGCTCAACATCCAGCACATCGAGAGTCTCAACGATGTGGTTGCGCGCATCACCCGCGTGCGCATCCGCGAGACGATCCCGGATTCGGTATTCGATACCGCCGACGATGTCGAAGTCATCGACCTGACGCCGGACGAGCTGATCCAGCGCCTGCGCGAAGGCAAGGTCTACGCCGGACAGCAGGCGCAACGCGCGCTCGATCACTACTTCAAGCCGGGCAATATCACCGCGCTGCGCGAGCTGGCGCTGCGCCGCACCGCCGAGCGCGTCGATGACCAGATGCGCCAGTACATGCGCAAGCACGCGATCCGCGATATCTGGGCGGCAAGCGAACGCATTCTGGTCTGCATCAACGAATCGCAGGGCGCCGCCAGCTTGGTGCGTGCCGCCAAGCGCGTCGCTGATCGCCTCGATGGTGTCTGGTTCGCGATCTATTTTGAAACCGCACGCACGCATCAGCTCAGCGAAAGCGAGCGCGATCGCGTCGCCAACACGATGCGGCTGGCGGAACAGCTCGGCGCGGAAACCATGACGCTGCCGGGCACGCGGCGCATCGCCGACGACGTGCTGGCGTTCGCGCGCGACAACAACATCACCCAGATCGTCGTCGGCAAATCCGCGCGGCCCTGGTGGTTCGAGCTGATGCACGGCTCGGTGGTACACGAACTGGTGAAGCGGCCCAGCGGCATCAACGTGCACGTATTGGCCGAGGCCAACGAGGACAAGGAACGCGGCCGCGGTAAAGCCGCAGCGAAAGACGACGATGGCCATCCGCAGCGACCGGCGCCGACCGGCCGCCACGGCTACCGTGTCGGCAGTCGCCAGGATCTGCAGGAACGCGCGCTGGGTTATTTCTACAGCGCGGCGATGGTCGGCGCAGCGACGCTGCTCGGTCGCGCGGTGCTGGCGCTGGTCGATCTGCCGAACATCTCGATCGTATTTCTCGCCGCGGTGCTGTGGAGCGCGGCGCGCTATGGCTTGCGGCCGTCGCTGTTCACCTCGGTGCTGTCGACGTTCTGCTACAGTTTTTTCTTCGCCGAGCCGCTCTACACCTTCAACATCGCCGATCCGAGCCAGGTACTGGCGCTGGTGTTCTTCTGCATCGCCGGTGCTTTGACCAGCACGCTGACGTCGCGCGAGCGCCTGCACGCCTCGATCGCCGGCGAGCAGGCCAAGACCACCGCCGAGTTGTTCGTGTTCAGCCGCAAACTCGCCGGTATCCGCAAGCTCGACACGCTGCTCGCCGCGACCGCCGGGCAGGTCGCCAACATGCTCAAGGTCGACGCGATGCTGCTGTTGCCCGATGGCCCCGCCGCGGTGTTGAAGCTGGCCGCGAGCGCACCCGACGGTGCTGCGCTCGATGCGGCCGATCTCGCCGCAGCGACCTGGTGCTGGGAGCACAACCAGCCGACCGGCCGCGGCACCGACACGCTGCCCGGCACGCGCCGGCTGTTCCTGCCGCTGCGCACCGGCCAGGGCAAGGTCGGCGTGATCGGCGTCAGCCGTGCGGCACCCGGCTTTCTGCTGACGCCGCCGGAACGGCGCCTGCTCGACGCGCTGGTCGATCTCGCCGCGATCGCGACCGAGCGCATCCGTCTGGCCAAGGATGTCGATCAGGCGCGCATGCTGGCCGAGACCGAGAAGCTGCGCTCGGCCTTGTTGACTTCGATCTCGCACGATCTGCGTACACCGCTGGCGTCGATCATCGGTTCGATCTCGAGCTTGCGCAGCTACGGCACGCTGTATACCGAAGAGACGCGCGAAGAAATGCTCGCCACCGCGCTCGACGAAGCCGAGCGCCTGAACCGCTACGTCGCCAACCTGCTCGACATGACGCAGCTCGACGCCGGTGCGCTGGTGCCGAACAAGCAGAGCTGCGATCTGCAGGATCTGGTCAACACCGCAGTGCGCCGCTGCGGCAAGCAGCTGTCGAACCACAAGATCAGACTTAATATTCCGCCCAATCTGCCGCTGCTGATTCTCGACGACGTGCTGATGGAACAGGTGCTGGTGAACCTGCTCGACAACGCCGCCAAGTACACGCCGGCCGGATCGCAGATCGAGATCGGCGCGAGCCGCCACAAGTTCAGTCTGGCGGTGAGCGTGCGCGACGAAGGCCCCGGCATTCCGGAAGAGGACCTGCCGCGCGTGTTCGACAAATTCTTCCGCGTGCGCCAGGCCAGCGATCGCGGCCGCTCGGGTACGGGTCTGGGCTTGGCGATCTGTCGCGGCTTCGTCGAAGCGATGGGCGGCCGCATCTATGCGCGCAACCGCAACGATCGTTCCGGTGCCGAGTTCATCATCGAATTTTCACCCGAAGTGATCGCCGAACCGGTCGCCGAGAAAAACAGCTCCGAGGCCGCATGAACCTCGATGGCGGCCGCATCCTGATCGTCGATGACGAGCCGCCGATCCGGCGGCTGCTGCGCAATACGCTGCGCGTGCAGGACTATCTGATTCACGAAGCCGGCAGCGTCGCCGAGGCGCTCGACCAACTCCGGCTGCAGAAAGTCGATCTGATGATTCTCGATCTCGGTCTGCCCGATGGCGATGGCGTCGAGGTGATCCGCTCGGTGCGCGAAACCTCGGCGCTGCCGATCATCGTTTTATCGAGCCGCGACGACGAACGCGGCAAGGTCGAAGCGCTCGACGCTGGCGCCGACGACTATGTCACCAAACCCTTCGGCGTCGATGAACTGATGGCCCGCATCCGCACTGCATTGCGGCACAAGGTGCAGGACCAGGGCGGCAAGCCGGAGTACGACAACGAAGGGCTTTCAGTCGACCTGGTGCGGCGCACGGTGATGCGCAACGGCGTCGAAGTGAAGCTGTCGCCGAAGGAGTACGGCATCCTGCAGCAGCTGGTGATCCACGCCGGCAAGGTGCTGACGCATCGCCATCTGCTGCGCGAAGTCTGGGGCTCGCACAACGAGGACGACGTTGCCTACCTGCGTGTTTACATCCGTCAGTTGCGCAGCAAGCTGGAACCCGATCCGGAAAGCCCGGCGCTGATTCTGACCGAGCCCGGCGTCGGCTATCGGCTGCGCGAAGCGGCCTGATTGCGGCGCGCGGCTGCGCGCGCCATCCGGCTGGCTGGCTCAGCCTTTCGGAGACAGCGGCAAGGCCGCCGCTTTCTTGTCGGCGGCATCGACTTCGGCCAGATGCTCCGCCAGCACTTTCGGCGGGATATAGCCCGGCACCGTATCGCCGTTCGGCAGCACCAGCAGCGGCGTGCCGCGGATGCCGAAGGCCTTGCCGAGTTCGTATTCGCGTGCCACCGGGTTGTCGCACTTTTTCGCAGAGACATCTTTGCCGAGCTTTGCCTTGGTCAATGCCGCTGCGCGATCCGCCGAACACCACACCGCCTCGGCGCGCGTCCAGCTATCGGTGTTCGGCCCGCTGCGCGGCCACGACAGGTAGTGCACCGCAATACCTTGCGCGTTGTACTCGGCGATCTGGCTGTGCAGCTTGCGGCAATAGGCGCAATCGACATCGGTAAAGACGTTGATGACGTACTTGGTCATCATCGGCGGCGCCGGATCGAACTTGATCACGTTCTGATCGCCCAGTTCTTTCAGCGCCAGCAGGCGATCGGCACGACGATGGTTCTCGGTGATCTGCTCGCCGGTCTGGATGTTGACCAGATCGCCTTGCAACAGATACTTGCCGTCGGCGCTGACGTAGCCGAAATCGTGATCGTGCCGCACCTCGAACAAGCCGGCGACCGGCGACGGCCGCACGTCGTCGCGCGATACGCCGATCGCCTTGGCGATCTTGTCGCGCGCGGCGTCGGTGGCCGCATCATCCGCCAGGGCGACACCGCCGGCGCCGATCAGGCTCAGCGCGAAGACCACTACGACGGCAAATTTCTTCATGACAAATCCAGGCGGCGTGACAGAATGCGAGTATGACAAAAACGTCCGTGCCGGGTGACCGGACCGGTGCATCCAACCCTAACCTCGCCCGTTCATGGAACTGAGCAATCAGCTGATTTTCGTTGCCGGCACGCTGTTTCTGCTGAGCATCCTGGCGA
>JAQGNU010000218.1 GCA_028291645.1 Nevskia sp. | reverse complement strand
CGCCGACCAGCAGCACCAGGCCGCGCTTCGACATCACCACGTCCTTCAACACTTCCGGTAATTGCAGTTGCTCGAAAGTCGGTATCTCGGTGGTGATGGTACGCAGCACGCCGCCGACCTGCCCCATCTGCACGAAAGCGCTGACGCGGAAGCGGCCGATGCCTTGCGGACTGATCGCGAAATTGCATTCGTTGGTGGCTTCGAAATCCCGCACTTGGCGATCGTTCATCAGCGCCCGGATCAACAGCGCCGAGTTCTCGCCGGACAAGGGCTTGTCCGCCACCGGCGTGACTTGCCCATCGAGCTTGATTGCCGGCGGGAAGCCCGCGGTGATGAACAGATCCGAGCCGCCCTTCTGCTTCATCAGGCGCAGCAAATCCTGGATCAGTTTCACCGCCTGGTCGCGTTCCATTCCTGTCTCCCTCGCTTGCAACAAACCTCAGTGCGCTTTGCGGCTGGCGCTAGGCCGCAAAGTCGAATTTGTTTTCGGCCTTGGCACGCGCTTCGGCCGGATCGACCAGCTGCTTCTTCACCAACTCTTTCAAATTCTGATCGAGCGTCTGCATGCCGTCACGAGCGCCGGTCTGAATGGTCGAATACATCTGCGCGATCTTGTTCTCCTTGATCAGCGCGCGCACTGCCGGCGTGCCGATCAGAATCTCGTGCGCCGCGATGCGGCCGCCGCCGCGACGCTTCATCAGCGTCTGCGCGATCACCGCGCGCAGGCCGGTCGACAGCATCGAGCGCACCATATCCTTCTCCGCCGCCGGGAACACGTCGACGACACGGTCGATGGTCTTCGCCGCCGAGGTCGTATGCAGCGTGCCGAACACCAGATGTCCGGTTTCGGCCGCGGTCAGCGCCAGCCGGATGGTTTCCAGATCGCGCATTTCGCCGACCAGGATCACATCCGGGTCTTCGCGCAGCGCCGAGCGCAGCGCTTCGGAAAAACCGAGCGTGTCGCGATGAACCTCGCGCTGGTTGATCAGGCATTTCTTCGGCTGATGCACGAACTCGATCGGATCTTCGATTGTCAGGATGTGGCCGTATTCGTTTTGGTTGATATGGTCGACGATGGCCGCCAGCGTGGTCGATTTACCCGAGCCGGTCGGGCCGGTCACCAGCACCAGACCGCGCGGAGTTTCGGCGATGTCTTTGAAGATCGACGGACACTTCAGATCCTCCAGCGACAGGATCTTCGACGGAATCGTGCGGAACACCGCGCCGGCGCCGCGCGCCTGGTTGAACGCATTGACGCGGAAGCGCGCCAGGCCAGGAATCTCGAACGAAAAATCGGTTTCGAAGAACTCGTCATAGGCCTTGCGCTGCCGGTCGTTCATGATGTCGTAGATCATGTCGTGGACCTGCTTGTGCTCGAGCGGCGGCAGGTTGATGCGCTTGACGTCGCCGTCGACGCGGATCATCGGCTCGACGCCCGCAGACAGATGCAGGTCGGAGGCGCCCTGCTTCACGCTGAAGGTCAGCAGCTGTGCGATATCCACGAAACTCCCCGAATGAGATTTGGACGACTTGAGTGCCTATCATGCCCCGAACCGGCAAAGTAACCACAAACCTGGTGCGCAGCAAGCGCTTATGAGCGATATCTCGAACAATCTGCAAACCCTGCAGCGACGCATCGGCGTCGCCTGCGCCCGTGCCGGCCGCAGCCCCGCGAGCGTGCAGCTGGTGGCGGTCGCTAAAAGCGTCGAGGCCGCGCGCCTGGCCGAAGCGGCGGCGGCCGGGCAGACTCTTTTCGGCGAAAGCTATCTGCAGGAGGCCCTGCCGAAAATCGAGCGCACCGAACAGCTCGTCGGCCAAGCCTTGAACTGGCATTTCATCGGTCCGCTACAAGCCAATAAGACCGCTGCAATCGCGGCGCATTTCGGCTGGGTGCACGGCATCGATCGCGAAAAAATCGCGCGGCGTCTGTCTGCAGCGCGCAGTCCCGCGCAGCCTGCGCTGCAAATCTGCGTACAAGTGAACGTCTCCGGCGAGGCCAGCAAGTCCGGCTGTGCGCCGGCCGATGCGCTGGCGCTGTGCGCGGCGGTATCGCAACTGCCGCAATTGCGTCTGCGCGGACTGATGACCATTCCCGCGCCTTCGGCTGACCTCGAATCGTCGCGCATGACGTTTCGCCGCCTGCGGCAACTTGCCGATGAAATCCGCGCATCCGGCACAGTCCCCGCGGCGCAGTTTGATACGCTGTCGATGGGCATGTCGGATGACTTCGAGGTCGCGATCGAGGAAGGCGCGACGCTGGTGCGCATCGGCAGCGCGCTGTTCGGACCGCGGCCGAAATGATGCTTGCTTGGCAAAAAATCAAAATGAAAACCCAGAACCGGAATATCACTCGATGACTCAAGACGAAGCCAAACGCGCCGCCGCCGAAGCCGCACTGAAATACCTGGTGCCGGGCGAAGTGCTCGGCGTCGGCACCGGCTCGACGGTGAACTTCTTCATCGATGCGCTGGCTGCGCGCAAGCGGGATATTCGCGGCGCGGTGTCGTCATCCAACGCCAGCAGCGAACGGCTGCAGAAGCTCGGCATCCCGGTGCTCGATCTGAATGATGCCGGCACGCTGTCGATCTACGTCGACGGCGCCGATGAAGCCAATGCGCAACTGCAGCTGATCAAGGGCGGCGGTGCGGCGCTGACGCGCGAAAAGATCGTCGCGGCGGCCTCGCGTCAATTCATCTGCATCGCCGACGAATCGAAGCTGGTCGAAGTGCTCGGAAAATTTCCGTTACCGGTGGAAGTCATCCCGATGGCGCGCAGCTACGTTGCGCGCGAACTGGTGCAACTGGGGGGTCAGCCGAAATGGCGCGAAGGCGTCGTCACCGACAACGGCAACGTCATTCTCGACGTCAGCGGCCTGCAGATTTTCGACCCACTACAGTTAGAGGAGCAGATCGGCTTGCTGACCGGTGTCGTCAGCGTCGGCCTGTTCGCGCGGCGCGCGGCGGATGTGCTGCTGCTCGGCGCCGCTAGCGGTGTACGCGAACTCAAAGCCGGCAGCTCGCGTTGAGTCGACATGGAAGGCCCGCACTTATGCGAATCCCTAGCCTGGTTTGAAAACCACTCTCAGTGCTTAAATTAAGACTGCAACTGCCCGGTGAAGCCGGATCCATGGCACCGGCTTCACCGAGTCGAATCGCTGAACTTTTCTAGTAGCGACGCGGCCCTGGGCGCGCACCGCCCTTCAGATCCTTCGGCCGCTCTTCATTCACGCGCAGCAGGTTGCCGCGCAGTTCCTTGCCATTCAGACCGGCGATGGCGGCACGCGCCTCGTGACCTTCCATTTCGATGAAGCCGAAACCGCGGCACTTGCCCGAGAACACATCGTGCGCAAGCTTGATCGAGCGTACGCGGCCGTGCGCGGAGAACAGCTCGGTCAGCTCCTTCTCGGTCGTGTCGGTAGGCAGATTGCCGGCGTAGATTCGTTTCATGACGTTGCTCCTAGGGTTGCTTTTATAAGTTGAGTGCGCGATCAACGCGCCTTGCGCGAGTCGCCAGCCTTGTGTTGCGGCCGTCCCTGACCTTGACGATGTGCCTGCGAACCGTCGGCTTTGCGCGCCGGGCCGCCGCCAGGACCGGAACTGCGTTGCTGCGGACGATTATGGCCGCCGTGCGGACGCGCATGCGTGGTCGCAGGGGCGGCGGCGCGGCTGGCAAGTTCGGTCGCGCTCGGCGCGGAGCCAGGTGCGAAGCCTTCGACGATCGACGACGGAATCTCGCGACGCAGCAGCTTCTGGATGTCCTTCAGCTGCTGGCGTTCGTCGCTGCTGACCAGCGAGATCGCTTCGCCGCTGCTGCCGGCGCGGCCGGTGCGGCCGATGCGGTGCACGTAATCTTCCGGCACGTTCGGCAGCTCGTGGTTGATCACGTGCGGCAACATGTCGATATCGATGCCGCGCGCAGCGATGTCGGTCGCCACCAGCACGCGCACCTTGCCGGCCTTGAAGTCGGCCAGCGCACGCGTGCGCGCGCTCTGCGATTTGTTGCCATGGATCGCGTCGGACTGGATGCCTTCGCGCATCAGCTGTTCGGACAGACGATTGGCACCATGCTTGGTGCGGGTGAATATCAGCACCTGCTTCCAGTCGCCGCCCTTGACCAGATGCGCGATCAGTGCAGTCTTGCGCGCCTTGTCGACCGGATGCACGCGCTGCGCGATCAGATCGACCGTCGAATTGCGCGGCGCGACTTCAACGCTGGCCGGATTGTGCAGCATGCTTTCCGCAAGGCTGCGGATCTCGCCATTGAAGGTCGCCGAGAACAGCAGGTTCTGGCGCTGCTTCGGCAGCACCGCGAGCACGCGGCGGATGTCGCGGATGAAACCCATGTCGAGCATGCGGTCGGCTTCGTCCAGCACCAGCATCTGCACGCCGGACAGGTTCACCGTCTTCTGCTGCACGTGGTCGAGCAGACGGCCGGGTGTCGCGACGATGATGTCGACGCCGCGACGCAACAGGTCGATCTGCGGATTGATGCCGACGCCACCAAAGATGATCGAGGTCTTCATCGCCGGCAGATGGCGGCCGTAGGTGCGCACCGATTCGCCGACCTGTGCGGCCAGTTCGCGCGTCGGCACCAGCACCAGCACGCGTGCCAGACGCGCACCCGTAACCGCTGCGGTGGCATTGAGTTTCTGCAAGATCGGCAGCGTAAACGCGGCGGTCTTGCCGGTACCGGTCTGCGCGGCGGCGAGCAGATCGCGGCCGGCGAGTACCATCGGAATCGCCTGCGCCTGGATCGGCGTCGGCTGGCTGTAGCCCTCATCGGCGAGGGCACGCAACAATTCGGGCGCGAGGCCCAGTTCAGCAAAAGACATTAAAAGCTCCTGAAACCGCCACACCGCACTACATAAAAGAAGCGCAGAACCGGTTCAGGCAGAAATTAAGTGAGTTTGGCCGTGCTGGATCGCACCGCCGGGTTTGCTGCAGAAGATGTGACTCGACAGCAGGGGCGCAACCGGAGCGCCGCGGCAAACAGGCGCGCATTGTACGCGATCCGGCTCTGCGCTGCGGGCCGTCATAAATACCGGCTATTCTGAGCACCCCCGTTCTGTGAGGATGAACAAGGATGAACACACTCAAGCCCGCAACTCTCGCGTCGATCCTGGCACTTTCCTCGGTGCTGGCGCTGGGCGCCTGCTCGAAGAAAGCCGATACCGCCCCCGCCGCACCTGAACCGGCCGCCCCCGCAGCCACGACGCCTACCGGCGATGCAGCCAGCGCACCGGTAACCGCCGCTGCGGCAACGGCCGCCACCGCTGCGGCGCGCACCAAGACCCCGGATGGCGCGAAGGTCTACTTCGTCGGC
>JAQGNU010000230.1 GCA_028291645.1 Nevskia sp. | reverse complement strand
GAGCGCGCGGCTCAGGTCGGCGGATAGCGCGCTGCGGATTTCCGCATCGAGCGGCGCAATCCAGCGGCGCGTGTCGACCTTCGCCATCTGGCCGCTGCTTTCACGCACCACCATCTGCGGTGTTTCCACCTGCGCCGGAATATCCACCGGCAACACTTCGAGTTGGAACTGGGTCGAGGCCGGGATCGACGACTCGCTGGCCGGCGCTACCAGCGTATAGAACTGCGGTGCCGTGGAACTGCAGGCGCCGATGCCGAGCAGCAGCGCGGCGAGCGGAAGCGTGCAGCGCATCGTCGATGGTTTCATGGCTCTTCCTGCCGCTTCATTTCTGTCCGGCGCTATCGGCCGGTTCGGGGTCCGGCACCTTGCCGCGGATCAAGGATTCCGGATGCTGTTCCAGATAGTCCGACAAGGTGCGGAACGACACCGCAGCGCGATTCAACTGCTCCAGCGTCTTGCGCGCGTCGAGCTGCAGCGGCGCATTCGGTGCCAGCATGCTGTCGTTGAGCGATTCGATCGAATGGCGCGCGTCGCTCAAGGTCTGTTTCGCCTCCGGCATCAGTTCCTTGTCCATCTGCTTCAGCAGGCTGTTGGCGCTCTTCAGCGTATCGCGCAGATTGAGGCCGATCTCGTCGAACGGCACCGCATCGAGTTTGCGCGCGATGTTCTGCAGCTGCGTCTGCAGTTCCTGCAGGCTGCCGGGCGCGGTTGGAATCTGCAGTTCAGCCGAATAGGCATCGGGCTTGAACGGCTTTATCGGCTTGAGGAAATCGAGGCCGACATAAAGCTGACCGGTGAGCACGTTGCCGGAGCGCAGCTGCGCGCGCAGACCGTCATCGATCATGTCCTTGAACATGTCGGCGACGCCCAGTTCCTTGCTGCTGCCGGCATGCTTCAGCGTGTTGTACGCCGGACCCAGGCGCTGCGGGAACAATTCCGCGACGACGTCGGTGTAGAAATCCTTATGCTCCTTGTCGAAGTCGAGCAGGATCGATTTCACCGCGCCCAGCGTGATGCCCTGGAAATCGACCGGCGCACCGAGCGATAGGCCACGGGTGGATTGGCGGAAGCGCATGCGCACCTTGAACGCTGGTCCATCGGGTGGCGCCAGCGCGCTGGTGCGGTCGCTGTACAACTGAAACTCGGCATTCTCTTTGGCCGGCGCTGCATCCGGATTGTCGTCGATGCTGGCGAATGCGATGCCGCCGGCGACCACGGTCGCCAGCGACTGCGCATCGAGCTTGAAGCCGGACGCGCCGAGCGCGATGTCGACGCCGCTGGCATTCCAGAAACGCGAGTTGTCGGTGACGAAGCGATCGTTCGGTGCGCTGACGAACACCTGCACGGTGACGCCCTTGCCATCGGGATCGAGATCGCTGCCGACGACGCTGCCGACCGGCATCTTGCGGTAGTACAGCGGCGCGCCGATCGCCAGCGAGCCGGCGTCGGTGGTATGCAGCACGAAGCGATGACCTTTCTGGTCATGCGTCACCGGCGGCGGCTTTTCCAGGCCCTTGAAGGCTTTCTGCACTTCACCGGACGCGCCGATATCAACACCGATGTAAGCACCCGACAGCAAGGTGCTGATGCCGGATACGCCACCGATGCCGACGCGCGGCCGCTCGACCCAGAAGCGCGTGTCGGCCACCGCAACGCCGGAGGCGGTGTTGCTCAGATCGACGTGAACCGTGACTTCCTTGTGATCCTTGCTCAGCAGCAGTTGCTTGACCTTGCCGACCACGACGTCCTTGTAGCGCACCTCGGTCTTGCCGGCTTCGAGACCCTCTGCGGTTTCGAACGTGATGCTGATCGACGGCCCGCTGTTCAGATAAGTACGTGCCACCAGCACGACCGCGGCGAGTGCCGCGACCAGCGGCACCAGCCAGATCAGCGGCAGGCCCCAGCGGCGCCGCTGATGCAGTTCCGGTTTGGGCAGCTGGCTGGAGCCAGGCGGTGTGGGGGCGTCGGTCATGGTCGGGTGGCGCAGGATTGTGGTTCCGGATCGGATCGCGCAGCGGACGCATCCCAGATCAAGCGGGGATCGAAACTCATCGAGGCCATCATCGTCAGCACCACGACCGCGCCGAAGGCGATCACGCCGGGCAGCGGCTGCACCTGTGCCAGTGCGCCGAAGTGTACCAGCGTCACCAGCAGCACCACGACGAACACGTCGAGCATCGACCAATGGCCGATGTAATCGACGATGCGATAAAGGCGGGTGCGTTCGCGCGCATGCTGCTGCGAGCCGCGCTGTGTGGTGATCAGCAGAATTGCGAGCGACAGGATCTTGAGGACCGGCACCATGATGCTGGCAACGAACACGATGATCGCCAGGTCGTAGGCGCCGTTGTGCCACAGCAGCGCCACGCCGGACAGGATGGTGGAGTCGTAGCGCTCCAGCAGCTGCTGCGTGCGCATGATCGGCAGCAGGTTGGCCGGGATATAGAGCATTGCCGCAGCGATCAGAAAAGCCCAGCTGCGGCGCAGGCTGTCGCGCTTGCGCCGTCGTAGCGGCTCGTCGCAGCGCGGGCAGTAGCCGGGGCATTCGTCGTCGGCCGCCTGCAGAATCAGCCCGCAGGCTTCGCACGCAATCAGGCCGAGCTGTTGCGCCCGCGGCGCTGCGCCGGTCGATTCGGCACTCATGCGTTCAGCGCCGAAGCGCGGTCCCACAGCTCGCGCAGATCGTAGGAATTCAGCAACGTCAGCAGCAGCGTCAGCAGCGCAAAGCCCCAGGTGCCGGCCAATGGCGTTACGGTGGCGACGTCGCCGAGTTTCACCACCGCCACCAGCACGCCGAGCATGAACACCTCCACCATTGCCCAGGGTTGCATCTGCCGCAGTGCGTGCATCACCCAGTTGAAGCCGGACGGCACCTGCGCCAGTCGCAGCGGCAGCAGCACGTAGGCGAACAGGCAGAGTTGCAGCAGCGGGAAAAAGAACACCGTGGTCGCCGCCAATGCGCCGATCGGCGCAGCGCCGGATCTGAAGCTGGCGATGATCGCCTGCCACAGGTTGGCTTCGCTGCTGCGACCCTGCGCTTCCAGCATCGCGATCGGGAAGATATTGGCGATGACGAAGGCGAACAGGCTGGCCACGGTCAAGGCCAGCATCGTGTCTACATCGATCTGGCGGTAGTGGTACAGCTCGGCACCGCATTGCGCGCAGCGCGCGATTTCGCGTCGTCCCAGCGGGGTGCGCTGATAGACGCTGTCGCAATACTTGCAGATGACCAGGTTCGCGGCGGCCATATAAGTGTCGTATTCAATGCTCCATTGACCCGCGAACCGGCGTTTGCGTTCGCTGGAGCCTAACAAAAACTGCCATCGGCGGAGTCGCCGGCGCGGTCATTCATGGTTTAAACGCAAATGCCGCCGAGGCGATCCAATGGCTTAAGCTTGGCGCAGAACAATCGATGCGAGCCGCAATGCCTTCTCCCGCGGACCCTCTCGGTCCTATACCTACAACGCCGCCGAAGATCGACCCGACGCTGGCGCGGCACCAGGAGCGGCACGGTCTCAGCCGACTGCTGTTCGAGATGCTGCTGCTGGTCGCGAGCGTATTGCTGGCCTTCGCGGTCAATGACTGGAGCAATGCGCGCGAGCGGCAGAAGCTCGCGCTGCGCGTGCTGGAAGATTTGCAGCGCGAGATCAGCTTGAACCAGCACGCCATCGGCGATGCATTGAGCTATCACGAGCAGACCGGCAAGAGCCTGCGCGCCGCGCGCGAACAGATCGCCGCCGGCGGCGCCTGGGACTATCCGCCCGAGTTCGAAGGACTGCGGGAAATCCTGTTCCAGCGTGCGGCATTCGATTCCGCGATGCTGTCGCAGACCTTGCCGCATCTGAGCGTCAACACGCTGGCGGCGGTTGCGGCGCTGTACACGCAGCAGGATCAGTACACCCAGAACCTGCATCTATATGCGGCCGCAACGCTGCAGTCCGACAACAAGGACGCATTGCGCGATCTGCGTCTAACGGAGAATTGTTTGAAGCAGATGGCGCGCGACGAGCGTCAGCTGTTGCCGCTGATGCAGACCGCGCTGACGGCGGTGACTGCCGAACTGCAGAACCCGTCCTAGGGCCTGTTAACAGGCCCTAAAGGCCCGGCTTGAATCAGGCGTAGGCCGTCAGTTCGTCGATGAGCGATTCAAAGCTGAGTTGCAAGGAGTGGCCGCGCGTCAGCCGGGCGGCGCGGCGCTCGACCAGCCGGTCGGCGATGATCAGGCCGGCCAGGGCGATGAAACAGACCGTGAACAGGCCCAAAATCAGCACCACGAAGGCCAGCGGCTGAGGGAACGCCTGTAAAAGTTGCGTATCCATGAAGAACTCCAAATGTTGCACTGCATCATTTTAGGGTGGATAAGCCCGATTACAAGAGTTGCGCGCAGCCAGCTGCGCTAAATACGTGCTAAGTGCTTATGGACATGAATAAAATGTCCAGCGGCCGAACCGTCGGATCGGGCTAGCGGCGGCTGCGGCGCTGGTCGATTTCGGCCAGCAGTCGGGCAAGCGCGGCCTCGTCGACGGGCTTGACCAGATGGCCATCGAAGCCCGCGTCGGTGGATTTCTTGCGCGCCTCGGGCTGGCCCCAGCCGGTCAGCGCAACCAGCACCATGTGCCTGCCCCAGGCCTGTCTGCGGATCTGCCGGGCCACCTGATAGCCGTTCATGTTCGGCAGGCCGAGGTCGAGGATCACGACCTCCGGCCGAAAGGTCGCCGCGGTGGCGACGGCGGCAAGTCCGTCGTAAGCAGTTTGGGTCTGATTGCCGCCGAACTCGAGCAACAAGGCTAGCGAGTCTGCCGAGTCGTGGTTGTCGTCGACCACCAGGATACGGCGGCCGCTCACCGGCGTGGCTTCGCCGCCGACGGTTTCGTCCTGCGGTGGCAGCGCTGTGGGGAGCTTCGCACCTTGCGGGGGGATCGGCAGCCGCACGACGAATTCGCTGCCCTGACCGAGACCGTCGCTATGCGCGACGACGCTGCCGTCGTGCATCTCGACCAGATTCCTGACCAGGGTCAGACCCATGCCGAGTCCGCCCACGGTGCGCCCCAGCGAAGCATCGACCTGCACGAACATATTGAAGATGCGGGCCAGGGATTCGGTGGCGATGCCGATGCCGTTATCGCGCACGCGGATCACGACATCGGAGCCTTCCACTTCCACGTTGAGCCCGATGTGGCCGCCCTTGTCGGTGAACTTGCAGGCGTTGTGCAATAAATTGCCGATCACCTGTGCGAGCCGCACCGGGTCGGCGTTTAAATACAGCGGTTGTGGCGGCAGGCTGAGATCGAACTCGTGCCCCATCGCCTGGATCGTCGGTTGCGCCGCCTCGATCGCTTGATACAGCGTCGACGCCAGTTCCATGCGCACGCGCCGCAGCTCGATCTTGCCGCGGCTGATGCGACTGACGTCGAGCAGGTCGTCGACCAGTCGCACCATCTGTGCGATCTGGCGCTCCATCATCGCCGAAGCCACTTCGACCACTTCGCCGCTGTCGTGTTTCAGCCGCATGATCTGCAGCGCGTTGCGGATCGGTGCGAGCGGATTGCGCAGCTCATGCGCAAGCATCGCCAGGAACTCGTTCTTGTGCAGATCGGCGGCACCCAACTCGTCGACGCGGCTTTCGAGCTCCGTCTCCAGCCGTTTGGGCTCGGTGACGTCGTCGATGCTGAGCAGGATCGCTGGGTTGTGCTCGCCCAGTTGCAGCAGCCGGCAGGCATTGATGCGCATGACCTTGACGCCGATCTGCTCGAACTCGTGTTGGACTTCGAAGTTCCTGATCTGGTTATCGCGCGGCAGCAGCTGTTCCAGCAGCCGGCGCAGTTCGGGAATGTCCCACTGGCCGTTACCGATCTCGTAGACCAGCCGATTCTCGGTGGCTTCGGGAGTGACGCGGAACGTTTGGTAGAACGCGTCGTTCGAGGTGCGCACGCGCAAGCCTGCGTCCAGCACCAACAGCGGCTGGCTCACCGTGGCGACGATGCTCTCGGTGTACTCGTGCGCGCGCTTGATGGCGTCGACATCGACCAGCACCACCACCACACCGTCGAGCTTGTGGTCCAGCGTCCTATACGGACGCAGCCGCAGCGAATACCAGTGGCCGCGCGGATTGCGCACCTCGCATTCGCGTGGACTGCCGGTCGCGAGCACTTCGTTCAGCAGCGTCTCCAGTTCCGGCAGCGGCTCAAGCTTGAGCTGGATGTCGCACAGCGGCCGGCCGACGTCGCTCGCGATCAGGCTGAACAGTTTTTCCGCCGCCGGCGTGAAGCGGCGAATGCGCAAATCCGCACCGACGATGACGATCGCCATCTGCACGCTGTCGAGCACGTTGACGAGGTCGTTGTTGAGCCGGTTCAGCTCGGTGTTGCGGTTGTTGAGTTCGTCGTTGACCGTGACCAGCTCTTCGTTGCTCGACTGGATTTCCTCCTTCGAGGTTTCCAGCTCTTCGTTGGTGCTTTGCAGTTCTTCGTTGGCCGACTGCACTTCCTCGTTGGCGGATTGCAACTCTTCGTTGGCCCGCTCCTGCTGCTCGATCACCGCTTGCAGGTATTCGCGCGTGGCGGCCAATTCCTGGGTCAGACGCGCGAGATCGGCCTCGCTTGCAAGCGAGGCCTCAGCGCCGGCGGCCGCCGCCGGCGGCCGCGGCTCGGCGTTGGCCGCGCCTGCGTCCTCGAACAGAATCAGAAAGCCCGCGCCTTGAACGCCCTGGGCGCCGCCGCTGGTCAGCGGCAGCACTTCGATGGCGACGTCGCGATAGCCGCCAGTGCTGGATTTAACGCGTAGCCCCTCCTGGCGCACCCGCGTCTGATCCTCGCGTGCCCGCAGGGTCGCTGCGCGCACGCCGACCAGCAGGCCTTCACGCAGCATCTTCAGCAGGTTCAGGCTGGCCTTGCCGGCGGCCGGTGTCAGATAGGCATCGGTATCGCCGCGGTATTGCAGAATTTCCAGATCGGACGACACCAGCACACCCGGCGGTGCGAACCGGTTCAGCAAAACGCGATCCGCTTCCTTCAGCAAATCGGACGGGCCATCGCCGCTGCGTGCGTTCTTGCCCGGCATGAATGGCGGATTGAACGGCACGCGCGGCATGTCACCGGATTTCTGCACGGAGCGACCTGGCGTCGCACCGGCTTTTTTTGCATAGAGCTTGTGCTTGGCATCCTGTACCGCAAACAGCTTGCGATAGGCGCCGATCGTCTCCGAACCGCCCAGCCATAAATAGCCGTCGGTCTTCAGCGCATAGTGGAGGGTCGAGACGACGCGCCGTTGCAGCTCCGGTTCGAGATAGATCAGCAGATTGCGGCAGCTGATCAGATCCATCCGCGAAAATGGCGGATCGGTCAACGCGTCGTGGCGCGAGAACACGCAGACATCGCGGATCGATTTGGCGATGCGGTAGCCGCCATCGATCTCGCCGAAAAAATGCCGCAGCCGTTCGGGCGAAACATCCTGGGCGATGTCCTTCGGGTAGACGCCGGCACGGGCGCGGTCGATGCTCGCGCCGTTCAGATCGGTGGCGAACAGCTGTAGCGGTACGTTGCTGTTCTGGGCGGCAGCGAATTCGACGAACGCCATCGCCAGCGAATAGGCTTCCTGACCGGTGGAGCAGCCGAGCGCCCAGATGCGTACCGGATCCTGCCGCGAGCGTCCTGCGATCAGGCCTGGGAAGACCTTGCTCTTGAGTGCTTCGTAGGCCTGCGGGTCGCGGAAAAAACTGGTGACGCCGATCAGCACGTCCTGATACAGCGCTTCCACTTCCGCCGGCGTCTGCCGCAGCAACTCCAAATAGTCAGCCAGCGCGTCCATTTTCTGCAGGACCATGCGGCGCGTGACGCGACGATAAAACGTATTGAACTTGTAGCCGCTGAAGTCGACGCCGGTGGCGCTGTGCAGCAACTGCACGATGCCACCGAGGTTCGGCACCGCGTCCGCAGCACGCGTCACGATCGCCGCTTTGCGCTCCGGTGCGGCATACGGATGCCGGCTGATGCGCACGATCTCGGCCGCGATTTGGTCGGGCGGCAGCACGAAGTCAACGCAGCCGGAGACGATGGCGCTGTGCGGCATGCCCTGCTGCTGCGCCGACGCGTCCTGCGCGAAGGTGATGCCGCCCTCGGCTTTTATGCTTTCCAGTCCGAGGGTGCCGTCGGTGGCGGTGCCCGACAGCACCACGCCGATCGCCTGGTGCCGCGCATCGATCGCCAGCGTGCGGAAGAAGTGATCGATCACACGCTGCTGGCCGACGCTTTCACGGCCCACCAGCTGCAAGGTTCCGCCCGCAATCGCCATGCACTGGCCGGGCGGGATCACGTAGACGTGATTCGGCTCGACGACGTTCGCCGCCGCGACTTCGGTCACCGGCATCTTGGTTGCGCGCGACAGAATTTCCGCGAGCGCGCTGGCATGGGTTGGCGCCAGATGCTGGACCAACACGAAGGCCATGCCGGTATCCACCGGCAGCGCTTTCAGCAACTGCGTGAAGGCTTCCAGGCCGCCCGCGGAAGCGCCGACGCCGACGATCGGGAAGGCAACACCGGGTTGGGATTGATCCGGATCGCCGGCTGCATCCGCGTTCGCGCCCGCCATTGGCGGCGCTTCAGGCGCCAGCGGCAAGTCGATCGGCACTGCAGTGATTCATAAGGTGTACTCCTGGCACTGCGATGCAGACGGCAGCACCGTGCGAGCGGCTGATCCAGACGGACTGCGACCAGTCGTTCCCCGGCCCACTGTGGCAGCTTTGGCAGTTGGGCGTCGGCTTATTTTCCCGGTGTCTGTTCCAGCCGAATGCCGGCGCCAGGTGAATGCCGGTGGATCGACCGATGTTGTGCACGCCGGAGCTTCGTAAACCGCGATCCCGAACATCGAAAATCGCCGGCGCCATACACTGCGCAACTGGACCGATATGGGCTTGGCAAAGTGCTCGAAAACAATCGCTTGAGAATCGGCATCGACCTCGGCGGCAGCAAGATCGAAGGCGTGATCCTGCACGGTGAAACCGAGGTGCTGCTGCGTCGGCGTGTGGCCACGCCGGCCGGCGACTATGCGGCGACGTTGGCGGCGGTGGTCGCTCTGGTCGCCGAGTTGGAACAGGCCGCTGGCGCGCAAGGCTTGCCGCTCGGCCTCGGCCATCCGGGTTCGCTGTCGCCGGCCAGCGGACTGATCAGGAACGCCAATTCCACCTGCCTGAACCGGCGCCCGCTGCAGCAGGATCTGCAAGCGCTGCTGGGGCGCGAATTGCGCATGGCGAACGATGCCAACTGCCTGGCGCTGTCGGAAATTTTCGACGGCGCCGCCACCTGCGCGCAAACCGTGTTCGCGGCGATTCTCGGCACCGGTGTCGGCGGCGGCATCGTCGTCGACGGCCACGCGCTGATCGGCGCCAATGCCATCGCCGGCGAGTGGGGCCACAACTCGCTGCCGTGGCCGCGGCCGGAATGGGACGAGGTGCCGGGGCCGGCCTGCTGGTGCGGCCGTCATGGCTGCATCGAAACCTGGCTGTCCGGCGGCGGCCTCGCGCGCGATCATCTGCAGTCCGGCGGGCAGGCGCTCAGCGGCGCACAGATCGTCGCCGCCGCGGAGGCTGGCGAGTCGGCTGCGCAAGCGACGCTGGCGCGCTACGAAGATCGGCTGGCACGCGCACTGGCGCAGCTGATCAACCTGCTGGACCCGCAGCTCATCGTGCTCGGCGGTGGACTGTCGCATGTACAGCGGCTCTATAAATATGTGCCGGCGCTGTGGGATGAGTGGATTTTTTCCGACCGCGTCGTCACCCGCCTGCTGCCCGCGCAACATGGCGATAGCAGCGGCGTGCTGGGCGCGGCGCGTCTATGGCCATTGCCAGCCATTGGCGCCTAACAAAAAAGCCAATTTGCAAAGCTTTACCCATGGCCGGCGTCTACGCCCAAGCCGACGCGAAGACGCCGGCTTAGAATACGATGCGTTTTTTGAATCACTGGCGGGTACGTACCATGTCGAAGATCAATTCAGCCACGCTTGCAAGGCACAGCGCAAACGCGTCGCGTACGCGCTGGGCGGGTGTTGCCCTTGCTGCGTTGACGCTTGCGCTGGCCGGCTGCAACAACAAGGACTTCACCGCCTATGCGTTGACCAGTACCGGCACGATCGTCCAGTTCGCCACCAACAAGCCGACCAAGATCACCAACAAGGCGACCGTGACCGGGCTATCCGGCTCGGACTCGCTGGTGCAGATTGCATTCAACACGGCGGGGACGCTGTATGGCGTGACCACCAACAACGAGATTTGTACGGTAGATCCGCTGGCAGGCGCGGTCAGCGGCTGCACAACTTCGTTCACCACGGATCGGTTGTCGAACATTGCCGCCAGCTTTGATCCGATCAGCGGCAAGCTGCGTGTGATCGCAAACGATTCGGCATCGTCCAGCGGGCACCTCAACTTCGCCATCGATCCGACCTCGGCCGCCGTCGACACCAACTTCAGTTCAAAGAATCTGAACTACGCAGACAGCACCAATGGCGCGCCGCAGATCGCTGCGATCAGCTACGACAATCCAATCGCCGGTGCTTCGACGACAACCCTGTTTGCCCTCGACATTAACAATCAAAGCCTGGATCACATCGGCGACAAAAACGTCGGTGCGAACAGCACCACGGTCGCCGCGGGAGGCGTAGAGGGCATCGGCGCAACCAACATCAGCTTCACTTCGAATGTCGGTCTGGCAATCGCTCCGCAGGACGGCACCGCCTACGCCGTACTCGGCAACGCCGCCAGCCTCTACACCATCGACCTCGGCAATGGCGGCGCCACGCTGGTCGACGTGGTTCACGACGGCGACTACACGCTGATCTCGCTGACCATCGCCCCGAACAGCTAGACCTGGAACCCCCGGACCGCTGCCGAAACAGCATCGGCCGACGGCTGCGCTAAGATTCCCGCTCGCAGTTTCGCCAATTCGCACCGGGACGCCTGTTCCTTGAACCCAATCCGCTACCGCATCGCGGCCGCCGAGCCGCACGCGCATCTGTTTCAGGTTCGCTGCGAAATGCGGGCGCCGGCTGCCGCACAGGTGTTCGCGCTGCCGTCGTGGATTCGCGGCAGCTATCTGGTGCGCGATTTCGCCAAGCACGTCGTCAGCCTGCGCGCGGAGTCCAACGGCCGCGAGTTGCCGATCGAGCGCATCGACAAGCGCAGCTTTCGCGTCGATAGCAAGGGCGCGCCGCTGACGCTCGATTACAGCGTCTATGCCTACGATGCCTCGGTGCGCAAAGCCTATCTCGACGCCCGCCGCGGCTTCTTCAACGCCAGTTCGCTGTGCTACTGCCCGCAAGGTTTCGAGGCCAGCGATTTCGAACTCGAAATCGTGCGGCCGGATACGATCGTCTGCGCACGCTGGAAATTGGCGACGACGCTGCATGCGGTCGCCGTCGACGACCATGGCTTCGGCCGCTACCGTGCCGGCTGCTACGAAGAATTGATCGACAATCCGGTGGAGATGGCGGAGTTCCAGCGCATTGATTTCGATGTCGACGGCATCGCGCATGCGTTTGTCTTGTCGGGTCGCTGCGAGGTCGATACAGCGCGGCTTGCGGACGATGTCGGCCGCATCTGCCATGTGCAGCGCGAGATGTTCGGGCAGGAGCCGAATGCGGCGGTCGGCTTCGATCGCTACGTGTTCCTGACCCAGGTTACCGGCAACGGCTACGGCGGCCTCGAGCATCGACGCTGCTCGGCGCTGGTTACCGCGCGCGATGCATTGCCGCGACCGGGGCAGGCGGGTTTGCGCAAAGGCTATCGCGGCTTTCTCGGGCTGGTCAGCCACGAGTATTTCCACTTGTGGAACGTCAAGCGCATCACGCCGGCGCCGTTCGCCGCATCCGATCTGCGCGCCGAAGCTTATTCGCGCGATCTGTGGGCTTACGAAGGCGTCACCTCGTACTACGATGATCTGATGTTGTTGCGTGCCGGCATACTCGATGCACCGGCGTATCTCGATCTGCTCGCCGAGAACGCCACGCGGCTGTCGCGTGCGCCGGGGCGTCTGCTGCAGACGCTCGCCGATGCCAGCTTCGAAGCCTGGATCAAGTATTACCAGTCGGACGAGAACACGCCGAACCAGGCGGTCAACTACTACGTCAAAGGCGCGCTCGCGGCACTCTGCGTCGATCTGAAATTGCGTCGCGATTCCAAGACCACGCTCGACGATGTCATGCGCGGCTTGTGGGACCGCTATGGTCGCGACGATCGGCCGGTGCCCGAGCGTGGCCTCGAAATGCTCGCCGGCGCACTCTCGGGTCTCGATCTGCACGGATTCTTCGATCGACTGCTGCGCTCCACCGAGGAACTGCCGCTGGTCGAACTGTTGGCCGACTTCGGCGTGCACGCGCAGGCGCGTGTCGCCCACGGCGCGGGCGATGTCGGCGGTCGCGTCAATGGCAAATCCGAAGGGCTGGTGACGCTTGGTCTGACGCTGCGCGCGGCCGATACCGGCATTGCGCAAGTGTTGGCGTCGTCGCCCGCCGCACGCGCCGGCCTCGCCGCCGGCGATACCCTGCTGGCGCTTGACGGTCTGCGCGTCACCGCAGCGAACTGGTCGAAAACGCTGGAAACACTGCTGCCGGGCCGCGCGGTCGATGCGCACTTCTTCCGTGGCGACGAACTGCTGAGCGCGCGCATAGTCCCCGAACTGGCGCCCGCCGACACCTGGACGCTGACGCTCGCCGAAGCCACCGGCGCAGCGCTGGCGCGCCGCAACGCCTGGCTCGCTACGACAATCGAAGCATGATCGAAATCCTGGTCAAGCTCATTGCTGCGTACTTCCTCGGCGGCCTGATGGGTGGCGATATCATGCGGCGCCTGCTCGGCGGCGCCGATCTGCGCGACGAAGGCTCCGGCAACGTCGGCGCCACCAATGCATTGCGCTCGCGTGGCGCCGGCTTCGCCATCGGCGTGCTGGCGATCGATGTCGGCAAGGGCGTGCTCGCCGTACTCGCGCTGCCGCTGATTCCCTGGCACTGGGCCGGCGCCAGCGATGTGCCGTTGGCCTGGCTCGGCTATCTCTGCGGCTTCGCCGCAACCTGCGGCCATTGTTTCCCGGTGCTGCTGAAATTCCGCGGCGGCAAGGGCGTGGCCACCGCGACCGGCGTCTTCGCGGCACTGCTACCGGCCGCATTGCCGTGGATGCTCATCGTATTCGCGCTGCTGGTGATGCTCACCGGCTGGGTCGCGGTTGCGTCGATCGCCGGCTCGCTGGTGGCGCTGGCGTATGTTGCGCTGGTCGGCAATGGAATCAATTCCGCCTGCGGCCTGTTCGCCGCGGCGATGGGCTTGCTGATCGTCTACAAGCATCGCTCCAACATCGCCAATCTACTGGCGGGCAAAGAACACCGTTTTGAAAAAGCGCGCGTGCTGGGAAGGATGATCGACCAATGGCGCGGCCGCTAAGCGATCAGGATTTGCTGGCGCTGGCGGATGCGCTCGCGGCTGGCGCCTGGTGCTCCGGCGAAACGCTGGCGGCCGCGGCCGGCATCAGCCGCGCAGCGCTGGCCAAGCGCATTGCGCATCTGCGCGACTGGGGGCTCGATGTCGAAACGCAGCCGGGTCTCGGCTATCGCTTGCAGAGTCCGCTGTCGCGGCTCGATGCCGAGCAGATTCGCAGTGCGCTGGCGCCGTATACGCAAGCGTATCTGCGCCAGCTCGATGTGGTGCTGCGCACCGATTCCACCAATCAGCGTCTGCTCGAAGCCGGCCACGCCGCCGATCCGCAGATGCTGTTCGCCGAAATGCAGAGTGCCGGCCGCGGTCGCCGCGGCCGCGTCTGGCGCTCGCCGTTCGGCGCCAACCTGTACGGCTCGCTGGCCTGGTCGTTTCCAGCGTGGCCGCCGCAGCTCGGCACCTTGCCGCTGGCAGTGGGGGTCGCCTGCGCACGCGCGATCCGCACGCTCGGCATCGACGACGTGCGGCTGAAGTGGCCGAACGATCTGCGCGTTGGCGCGGCCAAGCTCGGCGGCATCCTGATCGAACAGCGCGGCGAAGCCGGCGGTGCCTGCCGTGTGGTCATCGGCATCGGCCTGAATATTTCGATGAGCGCGGCACAAGCCGGCGCGCTCGATCAGGCCTGGACCTCGCTGGCGCAGGCCTGCATCAGCGCGGGCATCGCAACGCCTTCACGCAATCTCGTCGCCAGCGTGCTGATCGATGCGCTGATCGCCGCGCTGCTGCAGTTCGAAGCCAGCGGCTTCGCCAGTTTTCTCGACGACTGGAATGCGCTCGACGCCGCCGCCGGACAGGCCGTGCGCGTTACCGGCGGCGCACAGGAAGTCATCGAAGGCATCGCCTGCGGCATCGATGCCGACGGTGCCCTGATCGTCGACAGCGCCGGCCGGCGCCGCCATCTGCACGCTGGCGATGTCAGCCTGCGCATCACCGGCACGAGCTGATGACCAAGCTGTTGATCGATGTCGGCAACAGCCGCCTGAAGTGGGCGCTGGCCTATCACGCGAACATCACCCAGCGCGGTGCGCAGCCACATCATGGCGATCCCGCCGCCGCGTTCGATGTGATCGCCGCCGAACTGCCAGCGGCACCCACGTCGATCTGGTTCGCCAATGTCGCCGGCGCAGCGGTCGCCGAGCAGGTGCAGCACGCCGCGCAACAGCGTTGGCTGCTGCAAGCGCGGCAAGCCCAGGTCATCGACGGACAGGGCGGCCTGCAACTCGCGTACGCGCAGCCGCAGCGTCTCGGCGTCGATCGCTGGCTGATGATGCAGGCGCTGTGGATGCAACATCGACAGGCTTTCGTCGTCGTCAGCGCCGGCACCGCGCTGACTTTCGATGCGGTCGATGCGCACGGCCGGCATCTCGGCGGCGTCATCGCGCCCGGCCTGACGACGATGCAGACCGCCGTACTCGGCGCCACCCGCTTTGCGGCCGCAGGCCCGGACCAGCAGTTCGATGCCGGCCTCGGCGCCGATACCGAAGCCGGCGTACGCCAGGGCGCGCTGCACGCCTGCGTCGGCCTGATCGACCGCCTCGCGTCGCGGCATGCGGAGTCGCAGGTACAGGCGGTGCTGACCGGCGGCGATGCCGCCGTGCTGGCGCCGCATCTCGCATCGAAATGGACGCAACGCCCGGATCTGGTCCTCGAAGGCTTGCTGGCGCTGGCGGCGCAGTTGCCGTGAACTTCTGACCACGGCTGCCTTTTTGCGGCGACCATGCGGATTAGTCGAAGCGCGCGCCGCGCGAGATCGTGGTTAACAAATGTTAACGAAGGCTGTGATGTCCCAATACCGTCGCAGGACTTGGTTATCCTCGTGCGGGTACTGCAGGCATGCGCCTGCTAATCATTTCTGGAGACTCCCAATGCTGAAAATTCGATTCGGTCTGCTGCTCACCGCGCTATACGCCAGCGTCGCCCTGCCGCCGGCGCTGGCGAGTCTGGCCGCGGGGGCCAAGGCGCCGGATTTTACGACGCAGGCTTCGCTTGGCGGCAACAGCTATGCGTTCTCGCTCGCCGGCGCGCTGAAGCAAGGTCCGGTCGTGCTGTACTTCTATCCGGCCGCGTTCACCAAGGGCTGCACCATCGAAGCGCATGATTTCGCCGAGGCGATCGATCAGTACAAAGCCCTCGGTGCAACGGTCATCGGCATCTCGCACGACAACATCGAGACGCTGCAGAAATTCTCGGTGTCGGATTGCCGCAGCAAGTTTGCGGTGGCGGCCGATCCGGATCTGAAAATTGCGAAATCCTACGACTCGATCCTGGCGATCAAGCCGGAATACGCCAGCCGCACTTCGTATGTCATCGCGCCGGACGGCACGATTCTCTACACCTACAGCGATATGAGCCCCGAGAAGCACGTCGCCAACACGCTCGACGCGCTGAAAGCCTGGAAGGCGAAGCGGGCTTCCTGAGATCACCGACGGGCGCTCGTTTAAGGCGGGCGTCTATCGATTGGGATCGTGGCGGATTGATCCGGTAGCGCATTCGCGTCAGTCTTAGGCTCGACGCGAACGCCGGCAGTAAGCGGCGGCGCACTGCGACACCCCGCTGAGGAGACGCCATGATCGATGCACCGGTGGCCTGGATCACGCACCGTCAATGCCTGCTGCACGAAATGCAGCCGGGACATCCGGAATCGCCGCGCCGTCTGCAGGCGATCGCGGATCGGCTAGCGGCCTGCGGCATGGATCTGCTGATGCAGCAGCATGAAGCGCCGCCAGCGACGCTGGCGGCAATCGAGCTGGTGCACGACGCGGCCTACGTCAACGAGCTGATCGCGATCAAGCCGAATGTGGGCCTGCTCGCGATTAATGCCGATGTCGTGCTGAATCCGCATTCGATCGATGCCGCCTTGCACGCGGCGGGTGCCGCAATGCTCGGCGTCGATCTGGTGCTGGACGATCGCGCTAGCCTGGCCTTCGCCGCTGTGCGGCCGCCCGGACATCACGCCGAATCTGCAGCGCCGATGGGCTTCTGCATCTTCAACAACATCGCCGTCGCTGCCGCGCATGCGTTCACGCGCGGCGTGCAGCGCATCGCCATCATCGATTTCGACGTGCATTACGGCAACGGCACCGCCGACATTTTCGGCCGCGATCCGCGCGTGCAATTGTTCTCCACCTATCAGGCACAGTTGTATCCGCATTGGCAGGCCGCGCCCGGCATGCACAGCCTGATCGACGTGCCGCTGGCGGCGGGCGAGGGCAGCGCTGCGTTTCGTCAGGCCGTCAGCGACCATTGGTTGCCGGCACTGCGCGCGTTCGCACCGGAGTTGCTACTGGTGTCGGCCGGTTTCGATGCCCATGCGCAGGATCCGCTCGCCAGCCTGCGCTTTTCGACCGACGATTTCCGCTGGATTGGCGATGTGATCCGGCGTGAGGCTGCCGAGCTGTGCCACGGGCGTGTGGTTGCGACACTCGAAGGCGGCTACAACCTCGACACGCTGGGTCGCTGTGTCGAAGCCTTCCTGCAGCCGTTCCTCGGGACATCCGCCAGCGCATGACGATCCGCAATCTCGACGCGCTGTTCGCACCGCCGCAGTTGCTGGTGCTGGGCGCGCCGCAGTACGCGTGGTCGAAGACCTGGATCGACAACATCGCCGCGAGTCTGCCGGCCGAGCGGCGCACGCTGATCGGCGCGCGGCGCGCCGACTGGAATTGCGTTGGCCAGCACAGTGCCTGGCCGCAAGCGGATGCCGCCGTGTTGCTCGACGACCAACTCGCCGAGCCGGGCCTGCTGGCTAAGCTCGTGCGTGGCGGCTGCCGCGCGCTGATCGCAGCCGCGCCGGCCATACGCTTGCCAGAACTGCTCGAGGAAGGACGCGTGCAGTTGCTGCGCGTGCTCGGTCCACGCGCAGCCGGCATCATCGCGCCGCTGCACGGGCTCAATCTGTCCGGCTTCTCGCTGATGCCGCCGTGCGGCTCGATTGCGCTGATCGCACAGTCGCAGTCGGTTGCCGCCGCCGCGATCGATTGGGCGGTCGGCCGGCATATCGGTTTCTCATGGATCGCGGCGACGGGTGCGGAAGCGGATGTCGATGTCGGCGATCTGCTCGATCGCGCCGCGCTCGATCCCGCGACGCGGTCGGTCGTGCTGCAGCTCGGTCGCGTGCGCGGCGGCCGCAAGCTGATGTCGGCGGCACGCGCCTGCGCGCGCGCCAAGCTGGTGGTGGTGCTGCAGACGCGATCCGGCAACGCGGTCGGCAGTGCCGGTCCCGATGGCTTGCGCTCGGCGGCGTTTCGTCGCGCCGGCCTGGTCGAATGCGAATCGCTGGCCGCGCTGTTCGACGCATTGACCGCACTCGAACGCTTGCCGCCGCTGCAAAGCAGTCGCGTCACCGTGGTCGGCAATGGCGCCGGCGTTTGTGCGCTCGGTGTCGATGCCCTGCTGCGGCAGCAACTGATCCCGGCCGAGATCGATGCCGCCACGCATCAGCGCATCGCTGCTGTGGTGCCGCATGCGCGCTTCCCGCCCGGTGCGATCGATCTGGGCGCAGTCGACGAAGTGCTGTTGATGCAAGCTCTAACAGAAGTATTGGCCTGTACCAAAGCCGACGCGGTGCTGCTGATCCGCAGCCCGACGGCGACGCCGACGCATCAGCAGATCGCCGCGGCCGTCGCGGCCGCAGGTTTCGGCAAGCGCTTGCTGACGGTCTGGCTCGGCCTCGAAACCGCATTGCCGGCGCGCAGTCTCAGTGCGCGTGCCGGCCTCGCGACATTCACTTCGGCCGATGCCGCCGCGCGCGCACTGCGCTATCGCTGGCAGTACCACCGCACGCAGCAGCTGCTGACCGAAACGCCGGCGTCGCCGCCGCTGAATCACGGCGACGGCGAAACCTTGCGCGACCGTCTGCAGCGCCATCTGGCAGCGGACCAACTGCATCTGAGCGAAGACGCGGCGGCGGCAGTGCTGCTCGCGTGCGGCCTCGCGCGCTCGACATCCGCCAGCGTGCTGGCACCACTGGCCGTGCAGATCCGGCCGCACGCCGAGTTCGGCATGGCGCTGCGCCTGCAGCCGCAAGTCGCCGGCGTGCGCACCGATTGCAGCTATGCCCTGCCGCCGCTGGACGATCTGCTGGCGCTACGCGCACTCGAAGAAGCCGGCTATCCGAGCGACGCTCATCGTGCGGAGATCGCGCGCCTGGTCGAAGGGTTGATCCGCCTGTCGCAACTGGTGACCGAGCATGCGGCGATCACAGCGCTCGACGCGGTGCTCGTCGTCAGCGCGACAACGGTCGCCTGCCGTGCCGGCGCGCAAATCGAACTCAGCCGCAGTCCGCTGCCGCCACGGCGACGGCTGGCGCTGGCGCCGTATCCGGCCGAGTTGATCCATGTCATCAGCGCGCAAGACGGCCGGCAGTATCGCCTGCGGCCGGTGCGTCCTTCCGACGAGCCGGCTCTGCTGCATCTGCTCGGCCAGATTCCGCCGGAAGACATCCGCTTGCGCTTCTTCGGCTACATCCGCCAGTTCAGTCACACGATGGCGGCGCGCATGACGCAGGTCGACTACGACCGCGAACTTGCGCTGGTCGCCGAGCCGCTCGAGAGCGCGGATGGCGCCGGCGGGATTGTCGCGATCGCGACGCTGATCGCCGATCCCGACGATGCGCAGGCCGAGTTCGGCGTGCTGGTACATCACACCTATGGCAGTGCCGGCATCGGCCGCCATCTGCTCGAACAGCTGATCGCACATGCGGTACGGCGCGGCATCGGCACCGTTATTGGCGAAGTGCTGCGCGAGAACACGCGCATGCGGGCACTCGCGCGCCGCGTGGGCTTCCGCGAAACGGTCGATCCGGACGATCAGACCTGCATGCGCATCGCCATCACGCCAAGCGCTGCAAGCGCGGCATGAATTGTGATTCGAATTGAGCGCGTGCTTGCGCACCCACTGCCTTGCATCGATGGCTGAGCGATGCCGCAAAATTTGAACATCGAACATCTGACGATCGCTGCGCATCTGCTGATCGCGGCGCTGGCGGCTTCGCACGCGCTGCTGACCAAGCGCGATCCGCGCTCGGCCTGGGGCTGGATCGCGGTCTGCTGGTTGTTCCCGCTCGCCGGCGCTGCGCTGTATTTCGTTTTCGGCATCAACCGCATTTACACGCGCGCGCGACGCAGCGTCGGCGCGACGCCGGCGTTGACGCCGACCCAGCTGCGCGAACTGCCCGCGCCCTTGCAGCGCGGCGCCGGCGGCGACAACGAGCGCCTGGTCGAGCTGCTGCGCATCGGCCAGGCGATGACCGGACGCGAGATGACGTTCGGCAATCGCATCGAGCCGCTGTACAACGGCGAGCAGGCGTATCCGGCAATGCTCGCGGCGATCGCGTCGGCGCGCTACAGCATCGATTTCGTCACCTACATCTACCGGCGCGGCGTCATCGGCAAACAGTTCGCTGCGGCGCTCTCATATGCGCAGGGGCGCGGCGTCGAAGTGCGCATCCTGCTCGACGGCGTCACCGACCTCTACTACCTGCCGCGCACCAGCCTGCTGCTGACCGAGCACGATCTGAAACCGCGATTGTTCCTGCCGCTGCGCTTTCTACCGCCGATGCTGCACATCAATCTGCGCAACCACCGCAAGCTGTTATTGGTCGATGAAAAAGTCGCCTTCACCGGCGGCATGAACATCGCGGATCATCATCTGATGCAACGGCCGAAAGGTACGCGCGTGCAGGATCTGCACTTCCGCATCGAAGGTCCGGCGGTGCAGCAGATGATGCAGGTCTTCGCCGAGGACTGGCGCTTCGTCACCGGCGAAAAGTCACCGCCGCCGCGCGCGGTCTCGGTGCCGACGGGCAGTGCCGCCGCCCGTGTGATCACCGACGGTCCGAACGAAGATCTCGACAAACTGCTGATGGTGCTGCTCGGCGCGCTGGCCGCCGCGCATCATCGGGTCTGGATCATGACGCCGTACTTCATTCCGAATCCGCAGTTGATCGCGGCATTGCAATCGGCCGCGCTGCGCGGTGTGGATGTCAGCATCATCCTGCCGGCCAAGAGCGATCAGCCCTGGCTCAATTGGGCTGCACACAACTATCTAGGACCGCTGCTGCAGCGGCATGTGCGTGTCTATATGCAGCCGCCGCCGTTCGCCCACACCAAACTGTTCCTGGTCGACGATCGCTACATGCAGGTCGGTTCGGCCAATCTGGACAATCGCAGCCTGCGGCTCAACTTCGAGTTGGTGGTGGAGGCGATCGATGCCCGCCTGGTCGAAAATCTGGCGGCGCATTTCGCCCGCGTGCGCAGCAGCTCGCGTGAGGTGAGTCTCGCCGAGATCGAGCGCCGCTCGCTGCCGGCGCGGTTTCGCGATTCTGTGTTCTGGCTGTTTTCGCCATATCTCTAGCGCAGCCGCAAATCGGTAGACAGAAATCGTAGCAATTGAATCCGCATTCGTAGCGCGAGCGGCTCGATAAAAAAAGCCGCCTCAAACGAGGCGGCTTAGTCGGGCTCGAAGGTTCGAGCCGCATCAATCTCAGCTGTTGACGCTATCTTTGAGCGACTTGGCCGGGACGAACTTGACCTTCTTCGCAGCGGCGATCTGGATCGTTGCGCCGGTCGAAGGATTGCGTCCACTGCGTGCGGCGGTATGCGCTACTTTGAACTTGCCGATGTCCGGCAGCGAAATTTCATTGCCGGCGATCAGATCCTTGCGAACTGCAACGGCCAGTTCGCTGAGGATCGCGTCGGCGACGGTGCCGGTGATGTCACAGGCGTCTGCCAGGTTCTTAACGAGGTCTGCTTTAGTCATCTAATTGCCCTCCGGGGCGGTTTGGAATTCGGGTTCTTTAGGGCGTCGTTACAAGATAAAGTTCAGCTGCGCGGTCCACGCAGCGAGAGAGCATTTGACGATTGCACTTCAACGAAGCTTGTTTTGAGCCTTTTCGCGGTTGTGGCCTATTCAATACAGCTTATACGCTCAACAGTTCCACTTCGAACAGTAGGGTCGCGTTCGGCGGGATTGCGCCACCGGCGCCGCGCGCACCGTAGCCGAGGCTGGCCGGAATCAGCAGACGCCGCGTGCCGCCGACTTTCATGCCTTGCACGCCTTCATCCCAGCCCTTGATGACCTGGCCGCCGCCGAGCACGAACGCAAATGCTTGGCCGCGATCCTTGCTGGAGTCGAATTTTGCGCCAGCCTTGCCGTCGTTGAACAGCCAGCCGGTGTAGTGGACCTGGACCTGCTTGCCGCTGACGCCTTCGGCGCCATCGCCGACTTGGGTGTCTTCGTACTGCAGTCCGGAAGTGGTGGTGATCATCAAGAATGGTCTCATTTGGCACGGCTTAGGGCGGTGAGGATAACCTGACAATGCGCATTAAGCGTATTCCGATGCGGCTGCGGTGGAGCCTGATTGGGCCACTACCGAGCGTAGGTCTGACCTGAATTAAGAGTGGCCGACCTCGCGCCCGATCGCAAGCGCCCCTGCACCCCAATCATTTCGAGCGCCCATGCGGAATCTGCCGTCCCAGGTAGTATCCTTGGGAGTACAGATACGGCATCCAGGCGTACAAGCCATGGTAGCCGACAAACCAGCGGCGGGATGCAAAGTTTTCTGGTGCCTAGGGGTAAGGGGATAACATGGAATACGCGGGCTTTCTGCTCATCACTCTGTTCGCGGTCGTCGCCCTCTATTTTGCAATCGCGCGCTTGTTGGGCAATCGCCCGGCGTATCCGGCTGAGATCGAGGCGTTCGGCCGTGAGCACAATCGTCTGGTCGAAGATCTCAAGATCGAGCGCGAGTCCGCCAAACGTCTAGGCACCGAAGCGGGCCGCCTGGCCGCACGCGTCGAAACGCTGGAACGCGAACTCAGCAGCAAAGAGCAGCAACTGCGCACGCAGGAAACGACACTGCAAGCCGAGATCGTGCAACTGCAACAGGACTTGCGCGGCAAAACCGAAAGCCTGTCGCAGGCGACCGCGCAGTTGCAGCACTCCGAGCGCGCCAATGCGGAGATGAAGCAGTTCCTCGCCGAAGCGCAGAGCCGGTTGTCTGCGCTGTTCACCGAGATGGCGGCCAAGGTGTTCGACGAGCGCACACAACAGGCCGAGCGCAATCTCAAGTCCAACACCGAGCAATCGCGCGCAGATATCGAAAATCTGCTGAAGCCCTATGCCGAGCGTCTCGGCGAGTTCCGTCAGCGGCTGGATGTGGTGCACGGCGAGGAGACGCAGGAGCGTGCGTCTTTGCTCGGTGCGGTAAGGGAATTAAAGACGCTGAACCAGGATGTCGCGGAACAAGCTGCCGCACTCACCAGCGTCTTGAAGGGCAGTTCAAAAGTGCGCGGCGACTGGGGCGATTTGATGCTGGAGAATGTGTTGAGCAGCTCCGGTCTGATCGAAGGTCAGCATTATCTGCGCAACAAGGCCGACGCCAGCGACAAGCAGCCGCAGCCGGATGTCGTCATCACACTGCCGGACGAGCGCAAGATCGTGATCGACTGCGGGCTCAGCCTGATCGCCTGGCAGGAGGCGATGAATGCCGACGCACCAGCGCCGCGGGAAGACGCACTGCAGCGCCATGCGCAGGCTTTGCGGCACTACATCAACCAGCTGTCCGGCAAAAATTATCCGCAACAGCTGGGCGATTCGGCGCTCGAAATCAGTATCGCCTTCGTGCCGATCGAAGCGGCGCTGTCGGCTGCGCTCGGCACCGATCCGAGCCTGCAGGCCGACGCCTTCGAACGGAAAGTGGCGCTGGCTTCGCCGAACACCCTGATCGCGCTGTTAGCCGTGGTCGAGCGGCTCTGGGTACGCGATCAAATCCGCCAGCAGGCGGCCGAGATCAGCGCCGCCGGCAACAAGGTATTGGAGGCGCTGACACCTTTGCTGCAGGTGTTCGAAAAGACCGGCAAGCAACTCGGCCTGGCGCATGAGAGCTTCGCCGAAGCGCGACGCCTGCTGACCGAATCGAGCCAGTCGCTGATTCCGCATGCGCAACGGCTCGCGTCGCTGGGTGCGGATAACCCCGCGCGGCGCGATGCGCTGGTATCCGAGCCGCAGCCGTCTGCGGAAGTGGTGGGGCTGAAGAATTCAAGCAAGCGCGCCTGAGCGGCACAGCGCCAGTTCATCCTTAAGTCCACGCGCCGAGACGTACGGCGCATTGCGGCTTATTGATCACGCATGCCGCTGCGCAGCGTGCTCGCCGGCTGTGCGTTGAGATCCAGAATCATCTGTACGAAACTGCTGATCTGTCGCTGCATCAAGGCGTAGTCGGTGTATTGCGAGGTGACTTCCGGCAGCGGGCCATTGAGCAGATAGACCGGTCCGGTGATGTACTGAATCAGCGGCAATCCGGCGTGTTCGAACCAGCCGGGCCCTTCGCCGAACAGCGGCACGTCCAGTACCAGCGAGCGATCGAAGTTCTGCAGGAAGGTTTTCGACACCGCCGCCTGCGCGGTGCCGGGCAGGGTTTCGATCACCTGCGGCTCGCTCAGTCCGTCGAGCCCCATCATGCCGGGCGATAGCTCGACCCATTCGCGTGCGCCCAGGTGCTCGACTTCGATCGCGGTCAGCACCTGTTCGGACAGATCAGTCTTGTGCGCAGCGATATATGCAGCGATGCCGGGGCTGCCGGACAGATGTCCGCCGGTGAAGACGATACGGATGCCGCGGCGCCGCTGCATCGCCGGTGCGTGCAGAAAATAGTCGGCGATATTGAGAATCGCCGCCGGACCATTGTCCTCGATCGAATTCGGTCCATCGGAATGCGAGCTGAGCAGGATCTGCGTCTTGCACTGCCCCGGAATTAGCGCCGAAACGTTGTAGGACGTCGCCTGTGCCTTGCTGGCGTCGAGCGTCAGATGCACCTGCACGGCCTGCGTGCCGGAAGCGATCAGTTGCTGTTTCAAGGCCGTGCCGGTGTCGCGGTCGAGATACAGCGCCGGCACGCTGGGCATCGAATAGGGCGCATAGAACGGATAGTAGGAGCCGTCCGCTGCAGCTGGCGGATAGTCGATCACTGCAATGGCAGCGGCTGCACCCGCAGCGCTCAGCACGGCGTTGATCTCGTAGATCGTCAGCATGTCGATGAACGGCCGCGAATACGGCGTCAATGCACCGAAGGTACCGCCCGAGTCGTTGACGTAACTCGATAGCGGAAAAAACACGCCGGCCACCAGCGGCAGCTTCGGCACGTCGTACATCACGATCTTGTCTTTGACGTTGGCCGCAGCGATCGTCTGCACCAAGGAGAGCCCGCCGGCCAGCGTGCTTTGCAGCAGGCTTTCGATCGCGGCGACCACTTCGCCCAGGCTCTTCTGCTGCAGCGCCTGCACGACGACATCGACGAAGTTCACCGCCGACAGTGCCGACAGATAGATCAGCTGTCCCTGCACGCCGTCGGCGCCGGTGCTGCCCGACGCCGGAACGAAGTAGGCGACTTTCAGCGGCCCCGGCGTCGGTCCTTGCGTGACCGCCAGCGCGGTCGTCTGCGGCGTCCATGCCGTAAAGCTGTAGGGCTCTTCGACGACATCACTGGCGCCGATCTCGCGCAGCCGCGCGGCGAGGTGATGAATGTAGCCGAGTTCCGCCGCGTTGCCGGCGATGCGATAACCCTGGCCGAACTGGTCGATCTCCGCTTGCGCGGTCTGCACCTGCGTCACCGAGGGCATCCGCGACGCATCGGCGATTTGTGCGGCAGCAAGCTCATCGCTGCATGCGCCCAGGTTGCCGTCGCCGCTCCCCGTGCCTTGCGGCACCGAGCTGTGACCGCAGCCCGCAAGCAGGACCAGTGTTGCCATCGCCAAGGCGGATAGCCAAGCTGAAACGAACGGCGTCTTACCCGCGCTATCGGCTGCGCCCTGCATGCTGTTCTCCTGACCACGCACCGTGCATCTGTTGTGCGCATCGCCACCTGCGAAGTTGCGGCGGCTTGCGCCTCTCTTTCGAATGGAATCTTTGAGCGATCCGCAAGCGGCCGCCGCGTTCCACCTGTTTGCTTCGATTCTGCAGCCCAATAAAACAGTTTCTAGTTTGATGAAGATTGCGCTGCAATCAGCCCCAGGCTGAGCGCGGTGGCAACCAGCCCCGAACGGCGCTTGGCGCCGAGGCGCTGCATGATTTTCTTGATGTGGTCTTTGATCGTGTGTGGACTGCGATGCACCAGATCGGCGATCTCACGATTCGAATGGCCTTGCGCAACCAGCTCGATGATCTTCACGTCGGTTGCGCGCAGACCGAGCTTTTCGGCACTCGCTTGCAGCACCACCTCGTGGATCTGGCGCAAAGTCTGGTGGTTCGCCAGCGGGTCCCCGGCATCCTCGCGTGCCAGGCCGGCGATGCGCTCATACAGATTCATCGCGATGCGGTTGCGTTCTTCCAGCAGCGCCAGGCGCTCGGATTTATGCGCAATCTCGCTCTGCAGCTTTTTCAACTCGCTAATGTCGCGGCAAATGCCCTGTCGTCCGATCAACACGCCATCGCGATAGAGCGCACCGGCGCGGATTTCCAGATGCACCGTGCCACCGGACTTGTGTCGCGCCTCGACTTCGAAGAACGGCGTGTTCTCGGTGCCGGCGAGGCCCTGGCTGAAATGTTTCGTTGCGGTGAGGGCACCGTCGGCAGTCAGGAAATCGGTGAAGCGCCGGCCGACGGTTTCGCTCAGCGTATAGCCGAGCGTGTGCTGCACCGCCGGATTGAGCAAAGTGAAACGGCCGTCGAGATCGAGCGTGTAGATGATGTCGCCAGCGGCCTCGACCAGCGCTCGATAGTCGGGCGCAGCGCCGGCCACGGCAGCGCCAACCGTAACAGCGGCAGTCCGTTTGCCTGCTCTCTTCCTTGCTACTGATGCCATTGCGGCCCAGTCTCCTCGCGCTGCTGCAAGTCTAAAGCAAGCGCTTGATCGACTGCGAGAGAAGCCGGCCGGACGCGTGGCCATCACTGCGGAAATGTTTGACTCGGCATGCGCTCGGGAAGTCACGGTAGCGGCAGGATGAAGGCGCTGAGCTTGTGCAGATCGCTGGCCGGGACCCGCGACAGATCGAGCTGCATCTGGGTGAACGCGATCGCTTCGCGGCGCATGCGGTCGTAGTCGACCTTGTCTGCGGTGGTGACGCCCCAGTTCAGCAGATAGGCCGGCCCGGTGATGTAGTTGGCGGTCGGGATATTGCCCTCGCCCCAGAAGTATTGCCCCTCGCCGGGCCAGACCGCATCGTCGGCGCTGCCATCGCCTTTGCTGTTCAGCGGCGGCAGCACGAACGCGGGCGCCGCATCGGCGTTCTTCAGCATGGCGTAGGAGGCATCCACCAGCGCCTGGATTTTCGGCATGAAAAAAGCACCCGGCTCGGGTTTGCCGGTGGGCGCGAGCAGGCCGTTGGCGTCCGGCAGCCATTCCTGTGCGCCGAGATGCTCGATCGTGATGATCGAGGCGATACGGTTCAGCAGACCATCGCTGCCATGGTTGGCCAGAAAAGTTTCGGCGCCGATGCCGCCGGCGAAATGACCGCTGCTGAGCAGAATCATGATGCTGCGCGGCAGCGCTTGCTGCGGTAGCCGCGTCAGATACTGGCTCATCGCGACGATCGCATTGGGCCCGTTGTCTTCGATGCCGTTGGTGCCATCGGTATGGCTGTTGATCACGGTCAGTTCGTCGCTGGCACCCGGGATGATGCCGATCAGATTGCGCGTCTGCACCTGCTTGACCTCGGCCGGCAGCGTCAGCCGCACGTGCGTGCCGCCGTCGGCCACCTGCTTCAGCAACGCACCGGCGGTCTGGTCGACGAACAGCGACGGCACTTGGCGCAGCTTGCGGTCATACGGAAAATAAGTGCCGTGCGCGGTCGCCGCCGGTGCGGCGATCACGCCGATGGCACCGACCGCGCCGGCGGCCTGCAGCTGATCCAGCAGCGTGGTGACGCTGCCGATACCGAGATACGAACGCGCATACGTATCCAGCGGCGACAGCGTCAGCTTCGGATCGTAGGTGCGCATCGCCAGCAATTCGAATTCGGCGATTTTCACCGAGCTCAGCGGCACGTCGAACAGCACGATCTTGCCGCCGGCATTGCTGCTGCTCGGCGTGGTCTTCGATGACAGATAAACCAGCGGCGCGGTGACGCCGTTTGCCGGCGTGACGCCGGCATAGGGAATGTAGGCGGCGGTGGCGACTGCACCGGCACTGGCGCCGCCGACGATATCGAGCGACCAGCTGTCCACCGCCCAGCGCATCAACGGCACGGCTTCGAAGCTGAGCTGTTTGACGCCGGCGGCGGCGAGACGTTGGTACAGCGCGTCGATGTAATTCTCGTGCGCGGTGGTACCGGTGGCGCGCAGGCCGCGATGATCGAGATCGACCTGCCAGTTCTGCAGCTGTGCTGCCGACAGGAACTGCTGCGGATCGACCGTGACCGCGTTGTCGGCGCTGAGCGCAGCACTTGGCCAGTCCGAAGTATCGACCGCGTCGTTCGACGCACCAGTGCAGGCCGCCAGCGCGGTAATCAGGCCGCACGATAGTGCACGCATCAATCCGTGCGCGAGCAATCGTGGTGTCGCGCGGCGGCCGCTAAGCTTGCAGTTCAATCTCTCTCCCCCACTTCGCTTGGTAGCGGTTGACGGCGCTGCCGATCTGGCAATTGGGTGATCGCCGGCGTCGCCGATCTCTTGGTTTGTTTGAAGTCGATAACAGTGTCGGTACTGAGGCGCTATAGCAATCGCCTGAAAGGAGGTGTTTGATCCCCCGACCGGCTACTGTGTTAAGGGAACCTCTGAATAAGCTACTGCGCTCGGCATCT
>JAQGNU010000181.1 GCA_028291645.1 Nevskia sp. | reverse complement strand
GCTGCGGCTGGCTGGGATGCCTGCACTGGACTGGGTACGCCGGACGGAGAAAAACTCAGCGCGGTGTTGTAGCCACGCCGGCCTGTCTGGCAGGCCGGCTTCACTACTGCTTGCCTTCTTTCTCCAGCATGCTCGCCATGCCCTTCTTCGGCGCAGTCGGCTGCGTCGTCGTCGGACGCGGCGGCATGCGCGGCATGCCGACAAAGCCGATCGCGAACTGTTCTTCCATGGTCTTCATCTCGTCTTCCGAGTAGCCCATCCCGGCGAGGATTTCCTTGGTGTGTTCACCGACCAGCAGCGGCCGGCCCTGGATCACGCCCGGCGTATCCGACAGCGAGAACAGCAGGCCGATCTGGTCGAGCTTGCCGACCACCGGATGCGGATACGACGCCACCCATTGGCGCTGCTGGAACTCGGCGTCGTCGTGCAACTGGCGCGAGAATTCTTCGGCGACGATTTCGACCGGCACGCCGGCGGCGTCGAGCTTGGTAAACCAGTTCGCAGCCGTGTCACTTTTCAGCTTGTCGGCGATCAGCGCGGCCAATGCGTCGTCATTCTTCTTACGCGCATCGGCAGCAGCGAAACGTGTGTCGGTGACCAACTCGGGCAGACCCAGCACCGCGAACACCTCGTCCCAATGCGCTTGATCGACCAGCACCACGCAGAGCCAGCCCGCTGCGGTTTCGTACAGGCGATGACCGGCCGAAAAACCGAACTGCATGCCGTCGATGCGTGGACGTTCGAAGCCCTCGCCCTTGGCGGTCGCCACCGCGTAGCTGGTGTTGAGCAGCCCGGCGTTGATGATCGAGGTATCGACGAACTGGCCTTCGCCGGTGCGGTCGCGGTGATACAAGGCGTTGACCATCGCCACCGCCGACAGGAAACCGTTGCCGGTGTCGCCGAAGCTGGTGAAGCTCCACAGCGGACGTCCACCCTCGCCGCGGCCCATGCCGCCATCCTCGTACTGGATGCCGGACAGGCAAGCACCGGTCTGGTCGTTGCCCGGCAGACCGGCGCGCAGCCCACGCTCGAAACCACGCGAATGGCAGTAGATCAGCTTGGGGTTGATTGCTTTAAGCGATTCGTAATCGATTTTCAGCCGCTCGGCGGCGTCGTAGCGCATGTTGTGCTGGACGATATCGGCCTTGGCGACCAGATCGAGCAGGATCTTCATCGCGCGCGGATCCTTCAGGTTCAGCGTAATGCTCTTCTTGCCGCGGTTCGCCATGTAGGCGATATGCACGCGATGCCAGAACAGATCGAACAGGCCGTTGACCTTGATCACCGTCGCGCCGAGATCGGACAGCAACTGCGTGCCGAACGGACCGGCGATCGCCAGGCCCAGATCGAGCACGACGATGCCTTCGAGCGGCGCTTTCAGCGACTTGCCACTGGCCTTGGACTGTGCGGCGCTAGCGGCTTTCGCATCGGCAATGATCTGCGCGGCTTCCGCTTTCACTTCTGCGGTGTTCGCACCGGGCTTCACCGGCGCTGCGCCGATCACACCTTGTGTCTTGCTCATGTTGTAGGCGTGACCGACCTGGCGGATCGTGCCCAGCTCGGGATCGTTCACTTCGACCACACAGCCATCGGCAAGGAACGCCGGATCGGCCAGCGACGCTTCCACCGAGCGGACGTTCTGCATCGTCATCTCGGCGATAGCCGCGGCGTCGATCCATTCCTGCGCGGTGAATTTCGCAATCGCTTCTGCGAGGATCGGCTGGTAATGCGCCATCACCAGCAGTTCCTCAGGCCCAGTGCCGAAGCGATCGGGATCGTTCTGCACGGTCAGGTTCGGCGTCGCGTTCAGGGTGTCGCCTTCCGAAGCCTGCAGGATGAAGCGCGGGTTCGGCACCCAGTTGTGAATCCATTGGCCGTCCTTACACCGGAAGTGGCCCTTCGGCGAACGGCTGCCGAGAATCCAGGTATCGAAACCCGTTGCGTCGATCTTCTCGGCGCGCTGCCAGACACCGGCTGCGCCTGCCATCGCGCCCTGCAGCAGCGAAGCCTCGACCCACTGGCCACGGCCGGTGATGCCACGTGCACGTAAGGCAGCGCTGATGCCGAGCGAAGCGCTGAAGAACGCGCCGAGGCTGGGCCAGAACGATGCCGGGAACAGGGGGCCGGGACGCGGTGCGCCCTGCACCCATTCCTGCGGAATCTCCAGATCCGGAAACGGATCGGGCTGACCGTTCATGTGGTTCAGCGCGCCTTCGGGCCAGCCGCGCTGTTCCCAATGCAAGCCGCTGCGTGCAGCGACCAGCGCGTCGTAGGCCGGGCGCTTCGAATGCTTGTTGTCGCGGCCGTAGCCGGTGATCGAGCAGTAGATCAACTTGGGATTGATCGCCGCCAGCGTCTGGTAGTCGATCCCGAGTTTTTCGGCTGTGCCCGGCGCATAGGACTCGACCAGGATGTCGGCGTTCTGCACCAACGCGAGGAATGTTTTCTTGTCGTCGGCGTTCTTCAGATCGAGAATCGCGCTGCGCTTGCCGCGCTGCCAGACCTTGTAGCCGAGTTGGCCGCGGAATGGATCGCCGCCGGGCGGTTCGATCTTGGTCACCGCCGCGCCATTGTCGGCCAGCAACATCGTCGTCATCGGGCCGGCGACACCCCAAGTCAGATCAAGCACCTTCAGTTTGTCGAGCACTGCAGCCATAAACGCACCTGTCTTGTGTGGGGCGGGACCGGCGGCAGGCCGTATCCCGTCAATCGCGGTTTGCGGCGGGTGACACGGTTTGCGCGTCGGGCCCGGCCTACTTTATCTGCGGCGCCAACGCGCCTGATTCGATGCCTATAGTCCGAACGTCTTCAAGGCATTGTCACAGACGATCTTGCGCCGGTCGGCGGCGCCGATGCCGGCTTCGGCGAACTGGCTGATCACCTGTTTCTGCGAATTCGGCCAGCAGGTCGCCGGATGCGGAAAGTCGGTGGACCAGTACAGGCAGTCGGCACCGAAATAATCGTAGAACACCTTCAAACCCTTCGGCTCGTACATGAAGGTCGCGCCGCACTGCGCGCGGAAGGTTTCGCTGGGCGGCTGCTTCACGCCCGGGAATTCGTAGTGCTGGTGCATGCGCGGGTCGAGCAGGGTTTCGAAGAACCAGGGAATCCAGCCGAGGCCGGGTTCGACGAACACCACTTTCATCTTCGGATATTTTTCCAGCGTGCCGGTCAGAATCCAGAAGCACAGCGTCTCCGCCAACGGCGCCCAGGCGAGACCGGTGAAGATGCCTTTCTGCGGCGTCGGATCGCGCCGGAACACGCTCCACAGATCGGCCTTCATGTCGAGGTGATTCATGATGGTGACGCCGGTTTCCTCGATCGTCTTCCACAAGGGGATGTAGCTCTTGTCGTGGAAATCCGGCAGGCCGAAGTCACTCGGGAATGGCGACAGCTGCACGCAGCGCGCCTGGTGATCCAGCGCCAGCCGCTTGACCTCCTTGACCGCGAAATCGATGTCGTTGAGCGGCAGCTGGTAGGCGCACAGCAAACGGTCCGGGTTGTACGCGGCGAAATCCGCCATCGACTGGTTGTAGGCCTGGAACACTTCCTTCCAGTCCTTGCCCATCAACTGCGGCGAGCAGATCTTGGCGCCGCCGAGTTCGGGGAAAATCACTTCGGCGGAAACGCCGTCGCGATCCATCGCCTTGAGCTTGCCTTCCGGCAGTTTGTAGCCAGGATCCTGCGAAGCGGACGGATCGACGAAATCTTCCAGATGCAATTGCGGCTGGCCGCCGCGCTGCACCGTGGCGTTGTACTGTTCGGCCTTGGCGGTGGCATCGTCCCAGACCTGGTGCAGCTCCTTGCGCAGGCGCTGCTTGACCCAGTCGGCGGTGAAGAACACGTGCGAATCGGCCGAGACCAGTTTTTCCTGCGCGACCACTGCGTTCATGCGGCTCTCTCCAGTTTTCTTCGGGGCACGACCCAGCCTATGCGATCAAGGTATCCGGCCCCCACCCACCCTGCCTGCTGCAAATGGGTGAGATCAAAAATGCGTACGGCTGGTTTTTGATTGCGCGGCCCGCCACGGATGGCCGGACTGGGGCTGGCCGGGCGATGAAATCGCACCGGGAAAGCGACGCCGGCCCAGCGTCCGCTGGGCGCGCGCGGAATCGGCGGCGACGACTCGCATCAGGTCGGCGCCAGGTGCCGTCATCGGGGCCAACGTAGAATCCCGCTCAAGATAATCACTCCGTTAGAGCCCATGTCGCCGCCGATCATCTCTGTTCAAGGCCTGACCAAGACTTATGCGTCCGGCTTCCATGCGCTGCACAACATCGACCTCGACATCCGTCGCGGCGAGATCTTTGCGCTGCTCGGCCCCAACGGGGCCGGCAAGACGACGCTGATCAGCATCATCTGCGGCATCGTCAACGCCAGCACCGGCCGTGTGATCGCCGACGGCCACGACATCGTCAGCGACTATCGCCGCGCCCGCAGCGCGATCGGCCTGGTGCCGCAGGAGCTGTCGACCGATGCTTTCGAGCGCGTGCGCGACACCATGGCCTTCAGCCGCGGCCTGTTCGGCAAGGCGCCGAATCCGGCTTACATCGAGCAGTTGCTGCGCGAGCTGTCGCTCTGGGACAAGCGCGACGCCAAGATCATGACGCTGTCGGGCGGCATGAAGCGGCGCGTGATGATCGCCAAGGCGCTGTCGCACGAACCGACCATCCTGTTTCTCGACGAGCCGAGCGCCGGCGTCGACGTCGAGCTGCGCCGCGACATGTGGGAGATGGTGCGGCGCCTGCGCACCAGCGGCGTGACCATCATCCTGACCACGCACTACATCGAGGAAGCCGAGGAAATGGCCGACCGTATCGGCATCATCAGCAAGGGCGAGCTGATTCTGGTGGAGGACAAGGCCACGCTGATGAGCAAGCTCGGCAAGAAGCAGCTGACGCTGCAGCTGCAGGCGCCGCTGTCGCAGATTCCGCTTGAACTTGCGAGCTATCCGCTCGCACTGTCGGCCGACGGCAGCGAGCTGGTCTACACCTTCGACGCCAAAAGCGAAACCACCGGTATCGCCACGCTGCTGCGACGCCTGAGCGATCAGGGCATCGACTTCAAGAGCCTGCAATCGAGCGAGAGCTCACTCGAAGACATCTTCGTCAGCCTGGTGCGGAGCCGGCCATGACGCTGCCACTGAATGTCCACGCGATCCGCGCGATCTACCGCTTCGAAATGGCGCGCACGTTCCGTACGCTGATGCAGAGCATCGCCTCGCCGGTGCTGTCGACCGCGCTGTACTTCATCGTCTTCGGCGCGGCGATCGGTTCGCGCATGGGCGCAATCGACGGCATCAACTATGGCGCCTTCATCATCCCCGGCTTGATCATGCTGTCGCTGCTCAGCGAAAGCGTCTCCAACGCCTCCTTCGGCATCTACATGCCGAAGTTCGCCGGCACCATCTACGAACTGCTGTCGGCGCCGGTGTCGTATGTCGAGGTTGTTATTGGCTACGTCGGCGCCGCCGCCAGCAAGTCGATCCTGCTCGGCTGCCTGATCCTAGCCACCGCGCGGCTGTTCGTGCCGTACAGCATCGCGCATCCGCTGCCGATGCTTGGTTTCCTGGTGCTGACCGCGGTGACGTTCAGCCTGTTCGGCTTCATCATCGGCATCTGGGCCGACGGCTTCGAAAAGCTGCAGATCATCCCGCTGATGGTGATGACGCCGCTGACCTTCCTCGGCGGCAGCTTCTACTCGATCAACATGCTGCCGCCGTTCTGGCAGAAAGTCGCGCTGTTCAACCCGGTGGTCTACCTGATCAGCGGCTTCCGCTGGAGCTTCTACGGCGTCTCCGATGTCAGCCCTGCGGTCAGCATAGCCATGACGATCGTGTTCTTGCTGATCTGCTTGCTGGTGATCCGCTGGATTTTCAAGACGGGGTATCGGTTGAGGAATTGATAGGCGTCTTCGACGATGCCGGTCATCGGAGCGTGAGCGCCGCGATCGGGTGGACGCCCCAACTGTACGATCCTGACGCCGAGTGCTTTTAACGGTTGCAAGGGCAAGAGCATCATGATCGGCGCGATACGTAAATCGCATTTGGCATTGAGGTCATCATGAGACACACCGCTATACGTTTATGCTTTCGGGAGCCAATCCCAGAAATTGCTGAAGCAGCACGCCTGCTTGATGACGCCGTATCCGCTCATCTCTCTGGTGACGTTAAAGCGGCGGAGCAACTTCTTCTTGAAGCCAACATGCCGGTCATTCGGGCGTGGCTCGATTCGATTTGGGGCGCGAACAGCCCCTATGTGCAATATCGTGTCGTGCCGAACGCGCATCCTGTTATTCCGAACGAGGGAAGGATCAAAGTCAGAATGCCGTCTGCTGAGGAAAAGCAGCGACTCCATCAACGCGACGGCTTTCATTGCAGGTTCTGTGGAATGCCAGTAATCAGGAAAGAGATACGGCAGCGAATCGCCAAAGCCTACCCGGACGCGTTGCAATGGGGACGTCAAAACATCACGCAGCATGCTGCGTTCCAGTCTATGTGGGCGCAATACGACCACATCGTTCCTCACGCCAGAGGCGGAACAAATGATCTTAATAATGTCGTGGTCACATGCGCGGCATGCAATTTCGGTCGTATGAACTACCTTTTAGAGGAGGTTGGCCTATCAGACCCACGGTTACGTGAGCCAATTCGTTCTAGCTGGGACGGTCTTGAGCGCTTCAGGGCAATCCCACTCCGTAAGCCGACACGTGGCAAAGATCAAGCGTCGGTTGTCGGTCGGGATGGCATCGAAATAAATAGCTTCTTGTACGAAGTCGTAGAGAAGGAAGACACAGAAGAAATGCGCGCTGCACACCGCAGATGGCTCATAAAAATCGGGCTTTCGGAGGAAGAAGCAAAGAGGGTCTCTTGAGCGGTAGCCAGCCCGTAGGGCGGGTTAGGCGCCAGCCGTAACCCGCCTTCCGCGAAATGGCGGGTTATGACCAAAGGGAATCCCGCGGGACGCGATGAAGCCGCTAACCCGCCCTACGTTACTTATTCAAGCTGCCTACTACTTCGCGCTCAGCACCTGTGTCGCTCGTTCCGGCGCCGGCTTGCGTGCGCGATAGAACCACGCACCCAGCGCCGGCAGCAGGCAGATCGCGCCGAGCATGTTGACCAGGAACATGAACGACAGTAGCAGGCCCATGTCGGCCTGGAACTTGAGCGCCGACAAGGTCCAGGTGCCGACCGCGATCGACATCGTAATCGCGGTGAACACTGCGGCGGCGCCGCGTTCGCGCATGGCTTCGTAGAAAGCGTCGCGGAACTCGACAGACGGATCCTTCATGTGGTGCTGGATGCGCTCGAACAGATAGATGCCATAGTCGACGCCGACGCCGACGCCGAGCGCGATCACCGGCAACGTCGCCACTTTCAGACCGATCGACAGCGAGGCCATCAGCGCATTGCATTCGATCGACACCATCGCCAGCGGCACGATCACGCACAGCACCGCGCGCCACGAGCGGAACGTGATGAAGCACAGCAGCGTCAGCGCGCCGAAGATCGCCAGCAGCATCTTCGCTTCCGCCGCCGACACCGCCTCGTTGGTCGCCGCCATCACGCCGACATTGCCGTTGGCGAGCCGGATGACGACGCCATCGGTCGGGTTGTCGGCAATGAAGCGTTTGATCTCGGTGACGACGTGCGCGATGTTGGCGCCATCGTGGTTCTTCATGAAGATCAGCACCTGCACCGCGCGGCAGCTTTCATTATTCAGACCCAAGGCCGGATCGAAGGCGCGCGAACCCGCCGACAGGCCCGCCTCGGTACGCGGCAGCGCACGCCAGCGCGGGCTGCCCTCGTTGAACGCCGAGATCACCAGCTTGCCGATGCCGGCGACACTCGTCACCGAACGCACGCCCTCGATGCCGCGTGCGTACAGTTCAAAACGGTCGAGCAGATTGACCACCGGATATTGCAGGCAGGAATCGCCTTCGAAGTTCTTCGCCTCGACGATCACCGACAGCAGATCGGTGCCGATGTTGTAGGAATCGCCGATGGTGCGGTTGTCGTAGTTGTAGCGCGAGTCCTTGCGCAGCTCCGGCGCACCGG
>JAQGNU010000163.1 GCA_028291645.1 Nevskia sp. | reverse complement strand
CGTCGTAGCACACCGGCACGCCGTCTTCGCCGAAAGCGCGCTTGTGCCCGGCGACGGCCGAGGACATGCACAGCCGCGAATTGGTATCGATGTTGGCGCTGCCGATCCAGCCTTTCATCAACTTGTTGGCGACGTAGTAGTCCTCGGTCAGCAACTGGCCGGAGACGTACAGCGCCACCGCATCGGGGCCGTGTTCGGCGATGATCTGTTTGAAGCCGATGGCGACATGATCGAGCGCTTCATCCCAGCTCACGCGTTGCGTGCCGATCTGCGGATACAGCAGACGCCCGGACTGGCCCAGTGTTTCGCCGAGCGCGGTGCCCTTCACGCAAAGCCGGCCGAAATTGGCCGGATGCTCCGGGTCGCCAGTGATCGCCGCGCTGCCATCGGCGTTCGGCGTGGCTAATATGCCGCAGCCAACCCCGCAGTAGGGACAAGTGGTGCGGACTGCGCTCACGCCGCCTCGCAATAACTTTTGCCGAACACCAGCTGATCGCGCAGTGGACCGATGTCGGTGCCGCTCTTGATCAGATCGAAATACCAGGGGCCGTCGCCGACATCGCCGTACAGTACGGCGCCGACCAGACGCTGCTGTTTCAGCACCAGGCGCTTGTAGATGCCGCGACGCGGATCGCGATAGACCAGATCCTCGGTGCCGGCGCCGCCGATGAAATCGCCGGTCGAAAACAGATCGATGCCGCTGACCTTGAGCTTGGCCGAAGTCACCGAGCCGGGATAGCGCGAGTGGCCGAACTGCGCCAGATGCACCGCGCAGACGCGCGCCTGCTCCCACAGCGGCGCCACCAGTCCATACGTATTGCCGCGATGCTGCACGCATTCGCCGACCGCGTAGATGCGCGGATCGAAGGTCTGCAGCGTGTCGTCGACGACGATCGCGCGATCGCAGCGCAGCCCGCACTTCTTCGCCAGTTCGATGTTGGGTTTGATGCCGACCGCCATCACCACCAGATCGGCGCTGACATCCGCACCTTCCTTGAAACTCACAGCGGTAACGCGTTCGCGGCCGATGATGGCGCGAGTCTCGGCATTCAGCCGCAGTTCGAGTTTGCGCTCGCGCAAAGTCGCGCGCAGCAGCGCGGCCGCGGCCGCATCGAGCTGCTGGTTCAGCAGCGAATCGCTGCGATGCACCAGCGTCACTTTCATGCCGCGCCGACTGAGACCATTGGCGGCTTCGATGCCGAGCAATCCACCGCCGATCACCACTGCGTAACGCAGGCGGCTGGCGGCATCGAGCATCGTCGCCACATCTTCCAGATTGCGAAAGCCGATCACGCCCGGCAACTCAACGCCCGGCACCGGCAGCAGCGCCGGCAGCGAACCGGTCGCAATCAGCAAGCGGTCGTAGCGCAGTTCGACGCCGGATTTCGATTTCACCGTCCGCCGCGAGCGGTTGATCGCGACCACCGGGTCGCCGCTGTGCAGCGCGATGCCGCGTTCGGCATACCAGCTTGGCGGATAGCTGATGATGTCCGCGGTGTTCTTCTCGCCGGCCAGCACCGACGACAGCAAGATGCGGTTGTAGCTGCCGTGGTTTTCGCCGTCGAACACGCTGATGTCGTACAGATCCGGCGCCTGGTCGAGTAGCAGTTCGACCACGCGGATCGAGGCCATACCATTGCCAACCACGATGAGTTTCGGTTTCATCGCGCGCGCATCGCTACTGCGAGCACGGCTTAACCGCCTCGCGATTGCAGGCATCACCACTGGCATGCCGCGACGTCATAACGCGACTTGTACGATCCCATCGCACAGCCGCACCGCATAGGTCGGCACCGAGACTTCGGCGTCTTCCAGGCAGATGCCGCTGTTCAAGCTGAAATGCTGTTTGTAGACCGGCGAGGCCACCACCAGCTCGCCGCCGAGATCGCCGACGATGCCGCGCGACAGCACGTTGGCTTCGCTGAATGGATCGTGATTGCCGATCGCGTACAGCGCGTCGCTGTCGCCGACGCGGAAGATTGCGATCTGCTGGCCGTCGATCAGCGCAGCGACGCCGCTGTCCGGCACAATGTCGGCGAGCGCACACACCGCAGTCCACTGCGAAGAAGCCACCGCGGGTGTGTCGGTCTTCAACACGGCGTTAATGACCGCTCTCCGTCACCACCGGAATGTTGCCGATGCGCATGCGGCGTTCTTCTTCGCTAGCCGGCCGGATCTGGCCGCGCTCTTCGACAAACAGAATATTCGGGTCGACTTCGTTGCTGTTGACGAAGGTACGGAAGCGCTTCAGCACTTCCGGGTCGTTGATCGCCTTCTTCCACTCGCACTCGAAGGTATCGACCAGATGCCGCATATCGGCTTCCAGTTCTGCACCGATGCCGAGCGAGTCTTCGACGATCACCTTGCGCAGATAGTCGATGCCGCCTTCGAGATTTTCCAGCCACACGGAGGTGCGCTGCAGGCGATCGGCGGTGCGGATGTAGAACATCATCAGCCGGTCGATGTACTTGATCAGCGTATCGTGATCGAGATCGGTGGCGAACAGATCGGCATGGCGCGGTTTCATGCCGCCGTTGCCGGCGACATACAGATTCCAGCCGTGCTCGGTGGCGATCACGCCGAAATCCTTGCTCTGCGCTTCGGCGCATTCGCGCGTGCAGCCGGACACCGCCAGTTTCATCTTGTGCGGCGAACGCACGCCGCGATAGCGGTTCTCGATCTCGATCGCCATCGACACGCTGTCCTGCACGCCGTAGCGGCACCAGGTGCTGCCGACGCAGGATTTCACCGTGCGCAACGACTTGCCGTAGGCATGGCCGGATTCGAAACCGGCATCGACCAGTTCGCGCCAGATCAGCGGCAGCTCGTGCACCTGCGCGCCGAACATGTCGATGCGCTGGCCGCCGGTGATCTTGGTATAGAGGCCGTATTTCTTGGCGATGCTGCCGATCGCGACCAGGCCGTCTGGCGTGATCTCGCCGCCGGTGACGCGCGGAATGATCGAGTAGGTGCCGTTCTTCTGCAGGTTGGCGAGGTAGTAGTCGTTGGTGTCCTGCAGCTTGGCGTGCTTCGGCTTCAGCACATGCTCGTTGTAGATCGATGCGAGGATCGACGCGGCGGTCGGTTTGCAGATGTCGCAGCCGCGACCTTTGCCGTGCCGCGTGATCAATTCGTCGAAAGTCTTGATCTGGCCGAGCTTGACCAGATGGAACAACTCCTGACGCGAGTAGGGGAAGTGCTCGCAGATCGCATTGCTGACGGCGACGCCGCGTGCCTTCAGTTCATGCTTGAGGATTTGCGTCACCAGCGGACCGCAGCCGCCGCAGGAGGTCGCCGCCTTGGTGCTCTTCTTCAAGGCGCCGAGCGTCGTGCAGCCCTCGTCGATGGCTTTGCACAGCGCGCCCTTGCTGACGTTGTTGCAGGAGCAGATCTGCGCGCCGGCCGGCAGTGCGTCGAGCCCGAACTGCGGCCGCGAGGTGCCTTCCGAGAGCGGCAGGATCAGCATTTCCGGCGCATCCGGCAGCGCCATGCCGTTCAGCAACATCTGCAGCAGCGTGCCGTACTCCTCGGCTTCGCCGACCAGCACGGCGCCGAGCAGCTGCTTGCCATTTTCGTCGACGACGAGCTTTTTATAGACCTGCTTGCGCTCGTCGACGAAGCTGTAGCTCAAAGCACCCTTGGTGGCCGCATGCGCATCGCCGATCGAGGCGACATCGACGCCGAGCAGCTTCAGCTTGGTGCTCATGTCGGCACCGCTGAACCGGCTTTCCGTTTTGCCGCAAAGCTGATCGGCAACCACCTGTGCCATCTGATAACCGGGCGCCACCAGTCCATAGATGCGGCCCTGATACAGCGCGCATTCACCGATCGCGTAGATGTCGGGATCGTTGGTGCGGCAGTAATCGTCGACGACGATGCCGCCGCGTTCGCCGCGGTTAAGGCCGGCGTGCGGTGCCAGCTCGTCGCGCGGACGGATGCCGGCGGAGAACACGATCATGTCGGTTTCGAGCTGACTGCCGTCGGCGAATTTCATCGCATATCGGCCGGCCACGCCGAGGCCGGCGCCGTCGACGATCTCCAGCGTGTTCTTCTGCGTGTGCACGGTGACGCCGAGCTGTTCGATCTTCTTGCGCAGCACGCGGCCGCCGCCGTCGTCGACTTGCACCGTCATCAGGCGCGGCGCGAACTCGACCACGTGCGTCTGCAGGTTCATGTCCTTCAGCGCTTTCGCGCATTCCAGACCGAGCAGGCCGCCGCCGATCACCACACCGATCTTCGACTTCGCGCCCCAGGCGGTCATTGCCTCGAGATCTTCGATGGTGCGATAGACGAAGCAGCCGTCGCGATCCTTGCCCGGCACCGGCGGCACGAACGGATAAGAACCGGTCGCCAGCACCAGCTTGTCGTAGGGAATCTCGGCGCCGGCGGCGGTGCGCACGAGTTTGGCGGCGCGGTCGATCGCCACCGCCTTATCGCGCAAATGCAGCTGGATGCCGTGGTCGTCGAAGAAATTGCCTTGTACCAGCGACAGGTCCGCGGCACTCTTGCCGGCGAAAAATTCCGACAAGTGCACCCGATCGTAGGCCGCGCGCGGTTCTTCGCACAGCACGGTGATCGAAAACTGTGCAGCTGCACCCTCAGCGACCAGGGCTTCCAGCAGTTTATGGCCGACCATGCCGTTGCCGACTACCAGCAACTTTGTTTTATTCATTTCCAAAACTTCTATAGAGCGAGGTGCAACCCTGACCGGCGCGTCCTACTCGGCATGCACCATTTCGCCGAGCGGTGCATCGCCGGTCTTGCCTTGCGCATCGGCGCTAGCCCAGCTGAGCCACTGCTGACGCAGCGCGATCACCAATACGAAAGCAGCCGCAGCAAGCACGCCAAATGTGGCGAAACCCATCTGGTAGCTGCCGGTGCTTTCCTTAGCGATGCCCATGATCACCGGCAGATAGAAACCGCCGATGCCGCCGGCAGCACCGATGATGCCGGTCATCACGCCGGTCTTGCCCTGCCAGCGCTGCGGTACCAGCTGGAAAGTCGAGCCGTTGCCGAGACCAAAGCACATATAAAGCGCCAGCAACACGACGATGCCACCGGCGAGCGGCGGCATCCACGCCGCGAAGGTGAAGTCGAGAATCGAGATTAAGGCCAGCAGCACCATCAGTGAACGCACGCCGGTGATGCGATCGGCGATCAGGCCGCCGAGCGGACGCACGATCGCACCGGTGAACGCGAACAGCGCCATCAGCAGGCCGGCATCAACTTTCGTCATCTGGTACTGCGTAGTCAGCAGCAGCGAGACGTAGGACGACATGCCGACGAAGCCGCCGAAAGTGATGCTGTAGACCAGCATGATGACCCAGGTATCGCGCTCGGCCAGCACTGCGCGGTAACGCTGCGGCAGCACCGCGATCGCCAAGGCCGCACCCAGTGCCGGCAGCAGCAGCAGGCCGGTCTTGCCGGCGCCAAGCACGCCGGCGTGCACCAGCTGCACCAGTACCAGCATGCCGACCAGCGTCACCGCGAATGCGGCGAAGCTGCGGCCGACGTTGCCGGCCTTGGGGCTCAGGTCCTTGGCCCAGAAGATCAACGCGAGCGCAGTCAAGGCCAGCAAGGGCAGCGCTGCGGCGGTGGCGTACTGCCAGCCGTAGTGCTGTGCCAGGCCGGGGAACATGAAGCCGTCGAGCACCGCGCCGATGTTGCCGGCGGCGGCCAGACCCAGCACTAGGCCCTGAACTTTCGGCGGATAGTTGCTGCCCGCCATCGGCAAGGCCACCGCGAAGCTTGCACCGCCAACGCCGAGGAACACGCCCAGCGTCAGCAGCAAGGAGTAGGACGGCGGTCCCGCCAGCAGCGGTAGGACGATCGATGGAATGGCCGACAACAGCACGCCCATCATCGCCAGCTTCTTGCCGTCGACCGACTGGAACAAGTTGCCGAGCGTTACCCGCAGGATTGCCGCCGACAGCACCGGCACCGCCACCAGGAAGCCCGATTCTGGTGGCGTCATCGCGATGTCTTTGCCGATGAAGGGCGCCAGCGGACCAAGCATCACCCAGACGGTGAAGCCGGTGTCGAAATACAGGAAACAAGCCAGCAGCGCGCGCCAGTTGCCGCTCTTCAGTGATTCGATGACTGCTTTCATAACGCTCCAGTAAAAAAGGTTTTAGGAAGTCGTCCGCGCTTGGGCGGTGACTGCAAGTGGAAGGGACTTAGCCGCCAGCGCTGAAGACCGCAGGCTGGTGGCTCGATGGTGGATGTACTGCGCCAATGCCAAGCCCGGACGCCGCGGCCCGGGTGTCAGGTCTGGCGCAACCGTTGTTCCATTCCCTGGAGTGGCTCTGCATGCAGATGGCGATCGGCGTGCACCGATGCCGCATGGTTCGCGCGCGCACGCGAACGCCGCCATGTGGATGGCGGGCGCGTGCCGATAAGACGGATTGAAACGCAAGGCGCAACGATGGGCTCACAAAAATCTCGACGTTGAACAAACGTGAAGAGGAGCGGGCATCGTTGGCCGCAGGGGTGCTACTACAACTCCTGAGAATCGAAGCACGAGCTATGCCAAGCAAACCGGATCAGATGCGAGCGGCGGCCGGTGCAGCAAAAGAATTTATCGGCGTTGTGATGAACCGGTCGTCAGTTTCGCGCTGATCTCGGCGCACCTAAAACTGTGGGCGAATGGAGAAGTGCCGTGCTATCTTTGCGCTAGACATGGCGCGCTTATTGCGACTTCAGGAACTGCCACGTTTCAGCATCTGTAATCAGGCTTTCACGCTTCTGCGTGAGGCTGCGTGCGTTAAAAAAACTTCTGAAGCAATAAATATCGTGGGCTCGGGTTGCTGACCCCGGCCCAATCATTGGAGCAAGGGACAATGCGTAAATTAGCCGTACTGGTGAGCATCATTGGTCTGTGCACGGCAGCTGCCGCATCTGCACAGAGCGACCCAACGACCCCCGCTGTGATCGAGGACGCGCCCGCGGCGGCGCCGGAATCGACCGATAGCAGCACTCCTTCCACCGACTCCAGCACTGCTTCGACGGATACCACGACGACATCGTCCGATGCCGCCAGCAGCGCCAGCAACTGGGGTCTGCCGGGCGAGCGCGACATCGACTACATCAGCATTCTGGGCAGCTACTTGTTCACCGACACCAAGCGCGCCGGCGACGCCAATTCCGGCGCCGGTGCCAGCCTGATCTTCGGGCGTCATTTCGCCAACCACTTCGGCTGGGAAGCGAACTACTCGATGGACGTCATCGAAACCGGTTCCACCGGCGGCGGCGACTACTATCGCCATACGCTCGGCGGTGATCTGACCTATTCGTTCGGCGATCGCCAGCACTTCACGCCATTCCTGTTGATCGGTGGCGGCGGTGATTTCACCGACGCGCATCCGCGCAGCCTGAACGGTCCGTCGGGCTATGTCGACGGCGGCGTCGGCATCGTCAGCAGCACGTTCTGGCACAACCGCGTGCGTCTGCGTGCGGAAGGCCGTGCGATCCACGACTTCCTCTCGGTCGGCGGCCACAGCGGCTTTACCGACTATCGCGCCAGCCTCGGCATCGAGATTCCGTTCTATGAGCCGAAGGCCTACGACGTACCGACGCCGCAGCCGCCGACCGAAGTCGTCAAGGTGATCGAGACCAAGACCGGTCTGGAGGATTCCGACGGTGACGGCGTGGTCGATACCAGCGACAAGTGCCCGGATACGCCGCCGAATACGCGCGTCGATGGCGATGGCTGCACCATCCCGAAGATTCTGCGCCTCGACGGCGTCACCTTCGAGTTCGACAAGTCGCATCTGCGGCCGGACTCGGAGACGATCCTGAGCTACGTCGTCAAGATCATGAAGAAGTATCCGGACATGCAGGTCGAACTGGCCGGCTACACCGACAGCAAGGGCAGCGCCGCGTACAACCTGAAGCTTTCGCAGCGGCGTGCGGCTGCAGTGAAGGAATATCTGGTCGCGCACGGCATCGAAGCGGCGCGCATCGCGGCGAAGGGCTATGGCAAGGAAAATCCGGTCGCGAGCAACGACACGGATGAAGGACGCGAGCGTAACCGCCGCGTCGAACTGCACATCCTGAACTGATCTGCCTGAACTGCTAAACGAGATACCGAAATGAAAACTTACAAACTGATGATGGCCACGGCGGTGGCGGCGATGAGTCTGGGCCTGATGGCCTGCACCTCGAATGGCGACGGCACCGGCAGCGATGGCGGCGGTGGCGGCATCACCACCGGCGGCACTTCGAGCGGCACCAGCGGCGGCACCACGGGTGGCTCTACCGGCGGCGGCACCACCGTGCCGAACGACGGCTCGACGCCGACCGATATCACCGACGGCGGCGTTGCGGTAACCGGCAACTTCATTTGCACCGTCGGTTCGCGCGCTTACGGTACGCCGACCACCGAAATCGGCACGCATGGCGTCGTCGGCGGCTTGCTGACGACGATCCTGCGTGCGCTGGGTGCGACGACGCTGACCGATCTGCTGAACAGCATCTCGGAGCCGGACAACGTGATCGATGGCAATCTCGACACGTATGCGACGGTGTCGTTCACCGTCGGCCTGCTCGGCGGTCTGCTCGATTCGATCGACGAATCGGTGATCTTGCCGATCGGCAAGACCGTACCTGCGGGCAAGTACGCCGTGTTCGGCGTGTCGTTCCCCAACGGACTTGCCAATGTGGCGCTGCTGAACAGCATTGCAGTGACGACGTTCAACAACGCCGTCCAGCAAGAGACCAACAAGCTTAACCAAGCGCAGATCGTGTTGCTGAAAGTGATCGGTGGCAGCACGCCGACCGTTGCCTTCATCGGCGTCAAAACCACCAAGGCCTACGACACCGCACAGATCTCGCTGACGCCAGGTCTGCTCACCGCCAATGTCGGCGATGCGATGCACATCCACGAGCTGTGCACCGATGGCAGGCTGGTGACGCCGGTCGCACCGTAATCGGTATTCTTTAGCTGCGCAGTAAACAAGACCCGGGGCGCAAGTCCCGGGTCTTTTTTTGTCTGCGTGATTTGCGCGCCCGCTTTACCGGCAATGCGCGCCATGGCGGCCGGCATGGCGCATCGGCGGAAGCGGCGCGGCTTGGGTGCAAGCACATCTTTACCCGCTCGGCGCGCGACAGTACCGTACGCTTCCCCGCGCGTGCGTCCGCGGCCGAGTGCATCCTGTCCGTCCCATAGCAGAGCAAGCCCATGACCCAGCAGAAATCAGCGCAGGAAAGCCTGCGCCAAGCGGCACTGGCCTATCACGAGTTCCCGACGCCGGGAAAACTTTCGGTCACGCCGACCAAGCAGCTGGTCAACCAGAGCGATCTGGCATTGGCGTATTCGCCGGGTGTGGCTGCTGCCTGCGATGCGATCGTCGAAGATCCGCTCAACGTCTTCCGTTACACCGCGCGCGGCAATCTGGTCGGCGTGATCACCAACGGCACCGCGGTGCTGGGCCTCGGCGCGATCGGGCCGCTGGCGGCGAAGCCGGTGATGGAAGGCAAGGCGGTGCTGTTCAAGAAGTTCGCCGGCATCGACGTGTTCGACATCGAGATCGATCAGCGCGATCCGGACAAGCTGGTCGAGGTGATCGCCGCACTGGAGCCGACTTTCGGCGCGATCAATCTCGAAGACATCAAAGCCCCGGAATGCTTCATCGTCGAGCGCAAGCTGCGCGAGCGCATGAAGATTCCGGTATTCCACGACGACCAGCACGGCACCGCCATCATCGTCGGCGCGGCTTTCCTGAATGGCTTGCAAGTGGTCGGCAAGGACATCAAGCAGATCAAGCTGGTGGTGAGCGGTGCCGGCGCTGCGGCCCTGGCTTGCGTCAATCTGCTGGTCGATCTCGGTCTGCCGATCGAAAATGTCTGGCTCAGCGATCTGGTCGGCGTGGTCTACCAGGGTCGCGTCGAATTGATGGACCCGGACAAAGCACGCTTCGCGCAGCCGACTGCGGCGCGCAAGCTGGCGGACATCATCGGTGGTGCCGATGCGTTCCTGGGTCTGTCGGCAGGCGGCGTGCTGAAGCCCGACATGGTCAAGGCGATGGCGCCGCGGCCGCTGATTTTTGCGCTGGCGAATCCAACGCCGGAAATCCTGCCGGAGGAAGTCAAGGCTGTGCGCGACGACGCGGTGATCGCCACTGGCCGCAGCGACTATCCGAATCAGGTCAATAACGTTTTGTGTTTTCCATTCATCTTCCGCGGTGCGCTCGATGTCGGCGCGACCACCATCACGCGGCAGATGGAGATCGCGACGGTGGAAGCGATTGCGGCACTGGCGCGGCAGGAGCAGAGCGACATCGTTGCCGCGGCCTACGGCGGCATCGAGGATCTGGCGTTCGGGCCCGAGTACCTGATTCCGAAACCGTTCGATCCGCGACTGATCGTGCAGATCGCACCGGCCGTGGCGCGCGCCGCGATGGAGTCCGGTGTGGCAACGCGGCCGATCGACGATTTCGAAGCCTATGCGAGGCGCCTGCAGCAGTTCGTCTATCACAGCGGCACGCTGATGCAGCCGATCTTCGCGGCCGCGCGCAACGTCGCACCGGAACGCAGCCGCGTGGTTTACGCCGAGGGCGAGGACGAGCGCGTGCTGCGCGCGGTGCAGATCGCGGTCGACGAAAAGCTGGCGCGGCCGATTCTGGTCGGCCGGCCTGCGGTGATCGAACTTGCGATCAAGCGCCATGGCCTACGCCTGCGCATCGGCGAGCAGCTGACGGTGGTCAACCCCGAGCACGACGAACGCTACCGCGAATATTGGCAGGACTATCACAAGCTCACCGAGCGCAGCGGTATCACCCAGCAATACGCCAAGCTGGAAATGCGCCGCCGCACCACGCTGATCGCGGCGATGCTGCTGAAGAAAGGCGAAGCGGATGGCCTGATCTGCGGCACCATCAGTACCACCGCGCGGCATCTGCGCTACATCGATCAGGTCATCGGCCGCGCGCCCGGCGCTCACGTCTACGGCGCGATGAACGGCTTGATCCTGCCGGGGCGCCAGGTGTTCATCGTCGACACCCACGTCAATCTCGATCCCAGCGCCGAGCAGCTCGCGGAAATCACCCGGCTCGCCGCAGAGCAGCTTTGCGCGTTCGGTCTGGAGCCGAAAGTGGCACTGCTGTCGCACTCCAATTTCGGTAGCAGCAACGCGCCCTCGGCGGTCAAGATGCGTAGTGCACTGGCCTTGCTGCGCGAGCGCATGCCCGATCTGGAAGTCGATGGCGAGATGCACGGCGATTGCGCGCTCGACGAAGCGGCGCGCCGACACATCCTGCCGGACAGCACGCTGCACGGCAGTGCGAACCTGCTGGTCTGCCCGGATCTGGACAGCGCCAACATCGCCTACAACCTGCTCAAATCCGCGGCCGGCCACAACGTTGCCATCGGACCGATCCTGCTCGGCTGTGCAGCACCGGCGCATATCCTGACGGCTTCGGCGACGGTGCGCCGCATCGTCAACATGACGGCGGTGACGGTGGTCGAGGCGAACAAGGCCAAGGCCTAGGCTGCAGCGATCCGGTCGCACCTCCTGCCTCATCAGAGAGAACCCATGTCGTCGAATCCGCTGTTGTCCGGGGTCCGCATCCTCGATCTGTCGCGCCTGCTACCGGGTCCGTTCTGCACGCTGTATCTGGCGCAGATGGGCGCGGAGGTGATCAAGATCGAGGAGCCGAACGGTGGCGACTATGCACGCGTGCTGTCGCCGGAGATGTTCGCGCTGGTCAATCGCGGCAAGAAGTCGGTGACGCTGGACCTGCGCCAGCCGGGCGATCGGGCGAAGTTTCTGCAGTTGGTCGAAACCGCCGACGTCGTGCTTGAGACTTTTCGTCCGGGCGTGATGGATCGACTCGGTTGCGGTTACGACCGGTTGCAGCAGATCAATCCGCGCCTGGTGTTCGCCGCGCTCACCGGTTATGGCCAGACCGGCCCCTACCGCGACCGCGCAGGGCACGACATGAATTATCGCGGCTACGCCGGCGAACTCGATCAGACCGGCGCGGCCGGCGGCCCGCCGGCGGCCGGCAATTTCCAGGTCGCCGATCTGGCCGGTGGTGCGCTGACCTGCGCAGTCGGCATTCTCGGCGCGCTGTACGGCGCACGCGCATCCGGTGTCGGCAGCTTCGTCGATGTCGGCATGCTCGACGGCACACTGGCCTTGCAGGTGTTGTCGATCGCGTCGGTGCGCGCGGTCGGGCGTTCGCAGCCGCGCGGCGGCGATCTGCTGTCCGGTGCGATGCCGAACTACAGCATCTACGAATGCGCCGACGGCAAATACCTCGCGGTCGGCGCGGTCGAGCCGAAGTTCTTCCACCAAGCGCTGCGCGTGGCGGGTCGCGAAGATCTGATCAAGCAGCCGACGGCGCCCGGCGCCTCGCCGCTGCGCGAAGAATTGGCTGCCTTGATCAAGACCCGCACGCGCGATGACTGGGAGCGCGATCTCGCGCATCTCGACACCTGCGTATCCGCCGTGCTGACGCCGGCCGAGGCGCTCGAAAACGAGCAGGTGCGCGCGCGCGGGCTGATCGAAATGGTCGACGGCAAGCCGCAGATCGGTCTGCCGATCCAGTTCAGTAACGCCACTACGCTGTCAGGCACCAGTCCGAAACTCGGTGCCGACAACGCAGCGGTACTCGGTGCGCTGGCTTGAGTCTGCAATGACCTCCAGCGCTAGCAGTGCAGTTCCGAGTTCAGACTGAACGAAACGCGCGCGGGGTTACACCCTTCCAACGCTTGAATGCCTGGATGAAGCTGGCACGTTCCGCGTAACCGAGCCGCTCGGCGATTTCGTCGAGCTTGATCCGCGGGCTACGCAGCAACTGTTCGGCCAGCGCCTGCCGCACTTCGTCGGCCAGTGCGCGGAACGAGGTGCCTTCATCGTCGAGCAGTCGGCGCAGATGGCGCGACGTCATACACAGCTCGGCCGCGATCGCTTCCATGTCCGGCATGTTGCGCGGTTCGCGCAGCAGGCGGTCGCGCACGCGGCCGGCAATGCCGGCGCGTACGCGGCGCCGCGCCAGCAGCGCGCGGCACTGCACCTCGCAGGCTTCGCGGATCTGCGTATTGGCTTGCGGCAGCGGCCGGTCGAGCAGCTGGGCATCGAGCGTCAGCACATTGCGCGCGGCGTCGAACTGCGGCTGCACCTTGAGCGCGGCGCGGTAACGCTCGCTGTGCGGCGGCTGCGGAAACGCGAACGTGATGTGGTGCGCCGTCAGCGGCGCCGACAGCACTTCGTGGTTCAGGGTCAGTATCGCCGCCATGTCGCGTTCCACCAGGAAGCGCCTCAGCGATGCCGGTGCAGCGTCCACTTCGATCACCAGGCTGGCCTGTTCGTCGAGTTCCTCCAGCCATATGTTGCTGAAGCTGTAAGTCAGGTCCAGATATCCGAGACCGGCGCGCAACGCGCTGCGTAAGGTCGTACTGCTGACCAGTACGAAGCCCCAGATGCCCATCGTCGTCAGGTGATAGCGCGCACCGGCTGCGAGACCCAGACCGGGCGGATCGCCGAGTTCGGTCACCAGATTGCGGATCAGCGCGAGTTCCTGCGCAGCCTCGATCTCGCTCGATGGATCGGCCAGCTGTGTTGGCGTGATGCCGGTATTGCGCAGCAGCTGCGCGAGCGATAGCCCGCGTTCGCCGCCGAGCGTGCACAGCAACTGGCAACTGGCGATGCCGTGGCGGACGCTGCGTTCAAGCATCGGCGCGACGATCGAGATGGCGTTCGAGCATGTCCGAAACTATAACTCTTTTGTCCGCGCACACCATTCTCAGGCGCGCGCTCGCGGGCTACAGTGCAAGCACAAAAAAGCAGCCTGATGGCTGCTGCCCGGAGGACACACAACATGAACGCATCCCGCAAACCGAACGTCGCCATTATCGGTACCGGCTTCGGCGGACTCGGCATGGCCTATTACCTGAAGCAGGCCGGCATCGAGTCCTTCACGATGTTCGAAAAGGCCGCGGATGTCGGTGGTGTCTGGCGCGAGAACACCTATCCGGGTGCCGCCTGCGATATTCCTTCGCATCTGTATTCGTTCTCATTCGAACCGCACTATCCGTGGTCGTGCCGCTACGGCAAGCAGTCGGAGATTCTCGAATACCTGCGCCACGTCGCGCGCAAATATGATCTGCGTTCGCATATCCGCTTCGGGCAGGAAGTGGTTAGCGCAGACTTCGACGAGAGCCGCGGCGTCTGGGTACTGAACTTGCGCGACGGCGGTCGCTTCGAAGCCGACCTGCTGATCCCCGCGGTCGGCCAGCTGCACCAGCCGCAGATTCCGCAGATCGAAAATATCGAGCAGTTCCGCGGCCGCGCATTCCACTCGGCGCGCTGGCAGCACGACTACGATTTCAAAGGCAAGACCGCAGCCGTGATCGGCACCGGCCCGAGTGCGGTACAGCTGGTGCCGGAACTGGCCAAGCAGGTGCAGAAGCTTTACGTGTTCCAACGCTCGCCGGGCTGGTGCGTGCCGAAGTACGACCGTCCGTACTCGAAGATCGAACGTGCGCTGCTGACGCACGTGCCGCAGTTGCACAGCATGGATCGCGGCCGCATTTTCTGGTCGATCGAATATCTGGCTTCGGCGCTGCAGCCGAAGTCGCGCATCAATGCCTTGTCGAAAGCGATCTTCAAATACGGTAGCCGGCTGCTGATGCGGCAGCAGGTGAAAGACCCGGCGCTGCGCCGGAAGCTGACGCCGGATTATCCGATCGGCTGCAAGCGCACGCTGCTGTCGAACGAATGGCTGAAGACGCTGGCGGCACCGAACGTCGAGGTGGTGACGCAAGCTATTGCGGGCGCCACTGCCACGGGTCTGCGCACCGACGATGGCAAGCTGCGTGAAGTCGACGCAATCGTCTACGGCACCGGTTTCGAAGCGACCAAGTTCCTCGCACCGATGCGCGTCACCGGCCTCGATGGGCAGACGCTCAACCAGCGCTGGCAGAACGGCGCCGAGGCTTATCTCGGTATGGGGGTCAGCGGTTTCCCGAACCTGTTCATCGTCTACGGACCGAACACCAACCTCGGCGCCGGCTCGATCATCTTCATGGTCGAATGCCAGCAGAAATACATCGCGCAGGCAGCCGCGCTGCTGCGCGACGAGGCTCTCAGCACTATCGACGTGCTGCCGCAGGCCGAGCGCGAGTTCATCGACCAGCTGCGCAGCGCCAGCAAGGACAGCGTCTACGAAGCCGGCTGCCACAGCTGGTATCTGTCCGCCGACGGTCGCAACATCAACAACTGGATCGGCTACATGAGCGACTACCGGCGCGCAGTGCGCGCACTCGATCGCAGGCACTACCGGATGGTGCCGAATGTCGCAGAAGCGACCGGGGCGCGACTGCGCGCCGCCTGAGCTTAAGTTTACGGTGGCGTTGCCTCTGCGCCGGCGCCGGCGCGCCGCAACGCTAGCCGCAGCAGTTCGACGTGCTGGCGGCAGCGCTCGCGTCCGGTCATCGAGTAACCGACTCTCGGATCGCTGATTGCGGCGACCCGCACGTCGTTGCCGTCGAAGCGGGCGACCAGCAGTTCGCCGAGCGTCAGAAACGAGCCGGCGATGCGCACTTCGATCAGCTGCGCTGGCAGCTTGCGTGCGACCAGCCAGCCAGCCGCTTGCGCCGCCTGCAGCACGATCTGGTAGTTGCGTTCGGCGTCGGACACGGTCGGCAAGCTGACATAACGCAACTCGCGTTGCTGGGCGTGATACAGCAGTGCGCACAGCCCCAGCGTGACGATCAGGCCGAACAGGCCGGCACCGACCAGCGCCGCTGGATTCGGCAGCGTCACGAACAGCAGCGCAAGCAGCGTCAGCAGTGCGCACAGCGAAGCCAGATAGGCGACGAACAAGGTCGGTGCGAAGTAGACCACGCGATCGAAACCATGCAGCTGCAGCCGTTCCTGGTCGGCGTCGTCGCTCATGCGTGGCATCCCCTGGCGCCGGTTGGTCTGCGTGCCGCGATTCGCGGAGCTTGTGGCGTTTGCGCAAGCATGAATCATCCAGCATGACGATCTCGCGACGCCAGCATGGAGGGTTCTACCCGATGTGATTGGGCTGTCGTAACCGAACCATCACAATCGGCCACTAGCCTAGTGCGACCGTTCGGGGACGGAAAATCCACTTAGGAGAGTTCAGGGTGATTGCGCAACTCGGTATCGATGGTCCAACGCTGGTCCTATTGGGTCTGGCGTTGTTGATGGCGCTCAGCTTCGAATTCGTCAACGGCTTCCATGACACCGCCAACGCAGTGGCGACGGTGATCTACACCAAATCGCTGAAGCCGACGCCGGCGGTGGTCTGGTCCGGCCTGTGGAATCTGATCGGCGTGCTGACTTCGACCGGTGCAGTGGCTTTCGGCATCGTTGCCTTGCTGCCGGTGGAGCTGGTGCTGAACGTCGGCTCCGGTGCCGGCTTCGCGATGGTGTTTTCGCTGCTGTTGTCGGCGATCATCTGGAACCTCGGCACCTGGTATCTCGGCCTGCCGGCGTCCAGTTCGCATACCTTGATCGGCTCGATCGTCGGCGTCGGTCTGATGAATTCCCTGTTGAGTCCGGACTCGGCGTTCGGTGACGGCGTCAACTGGGCCAAGGTGGCGGATACCGGCAAGGCGCTGGTGATTTCGCCGCTGATCGGCTTCTTTGTCGCCGGCGGCCTGTTGCTGCTGGCCAAGCTGCTGCTGCGCAATCCGGCGCTGTACAAGGCGCCGGAAGGCGACAAGCCGCCGCCGATCTGGATTCGCAGCCTGCTGATTCTGACCTGCACCGGCGTCAGCTTCGCGCACGGTTCCAACGACGGTCAGAAAGGCATGGGCCTGATCATGCTAATTCTGGTCGGCGTGGTGCCGGCGACGTTTGCGCTGAACATGCATGCCAGTGCGCAGTCGCTGCAGGAAATCACGCTATCGGCGAAAGCGCTCGATCAGACGCTGAGCACGCAAGGCATCGCGCCGGACGAGAGCGAAGACGCGCGCGCGGCGAAGGACCTCACCAGCCTGCTCAGCAGCGGCAAGGCGGATGCGCAGACCTTGCCGGCGCTGGCGGCCGACAATCGCCGCATCATCGGCAAGCTCGACGGCGTCACCGATCTGTCCAGGCTCAGCGGCGACCAGCGGCGCGATCTGCGCAAGGACACCTACCTGGTATCGGAGTCGATCGGCAAGCTGATCAAGACCAAGCAGTTGCCGAGCGGTTTCGATGCGGCCGAGCTGGGCAAGTATCAGAAGGGCCTGAAGAGCCTCACCACCTTCATTCCGGTGTGGGTCAAAGTGGCAGTGGCCCTGGCATTGGGCCTGGGCACGATGATCGGCTGGAAGCGCATCGTCGTCACCGTCGGTGAGAAAATCGGCAAAGCGCACCTGACCTATGCGCAAGGCGCGTCGGCGGAAATCGTTGCGTTCGCGACGATCGAAGCGGCTGATGTGCTGGGCTTGCCGGTGAGTACCACGCACGTGCTGTCGTCCGGCATCGCCGGCACGATGGCTGCGAATGGTTCCGGCATCCAGAAGGAAACCCTGCGCAATATCCTGCTCGCCTGGGTGCTGACGCTGCCGGCCTGCGTACTGCTCGGCGCGACGCTGTTCGGCGCCGGCCTGCTGTTCGTGTTCCACGTGCTCGGCGTGCGCTAAGCACGCTGCAAATCCGCAGCAGCTGCCGGGCTTTGCGCCCGGCAGTTTCGTTTCAGGCGATCAGCTGTTGCTTGCGCGCCTGATTGACCGCGGCATAGACCAGATTGGCGACGTTCTCGTCGAGCGGCTTCAGATAACGCGGATTGATCCGGTTCAGCGGCACGCGCGCCATGCGTGCTGCAGTGCGCGGTGCCGCCCATTGTTCGAGGCTGCGAACGATCAGCTTCAAGCGATCGTCGGAAGGGAAGGCCTGTTCCAGTTCGTGGCAGCCTTTCAGCGCGCGTACAAAAATATCGCCGGCGTTCGAGTCCATGCATTCCTCCTCTGGCTGAAGCGGAGCACTGACTAACACGAATTCAGCGCGGCAATCTACCGCGACCTCGCGTGATCCCGAGATAGCCGCAGCAACTCATTCATTCGGCAGGAAGCACGCAGCTCCACGCTGAGCCGCCAGCGATTTCAAAATGGCGCACGAGCCCGGCGATTCGCGCAAGCGTTACGCGCAGCAGTCCGCCCTTCCGCGCGGCCCGTTAAGCGGTCTGCGGCAGATCCTGCGCAGCACCCTCGATGCCGATCAGCCGCTGATAGACCTCGAGATAACGGTAGGCCATCACGATCGACGAAAAGCGGTTTTCAAACGTACGTCGAACCTGCCTGCGATCGATCTGGTCGAGACGCGCAATCGCCGCAACCGCTGCTGCCTCCGAGTTGACGACGAAGCCGCTGACGCCGTCGTCGACCACTTCCGGCACCGAGCCGCAGTGCCAGGCGATCACCGGCGTGCCGCAGGCCATCGCTTCGATCATCACTAGGCCAAAGGGCTCGGGCCAGTCGATCGGGAACAGCAGCGCGCGCGCATTGGCGAGAAACACGGATTTTTCCGCGTCGCCGATTTCGCCGATGAATTCGATCAGCGGATGATCCAGCAAGGGCTCGATCTGTTCGCGGAAATAGACCTTGTCGGCGTTGTCGACTTTCGCCGCGATCTTCAACTTCAGGCCGGCGCGCTTGGCGATCGCAATTGCGCGATCGGGCCGTTTCTCCGGCGAGATGCGGCCGAGGAAGGCGAGGTAGCCATCGCCGCCATCGGCCGAGAAGTTGTACAACTCGGGCGACATGCCGTGATGTACCGTCGCCGCCCAGTTGGCGAAACGCAGCGGCTCACGCTGGCTATCCGAAATCGAAACCAGCGGAAATTGCGGCCAGCGTCGGTAGGTCTCCGGCAGATCTTTCAGATCGAGCCGGCCGTGAATCGTAGTGACGGTGCGCTGCGCGATGTCCTCGAAGAACGGAAACTGCAGCAGATCCGAATGGAAGTGCAGGATGTCGAACTCGTCGGCGCGACTGCGCACCTCGTGCAGCATGTTCATATGCGCGGCGAGATCGGATTTCAGCGGCGCCGGATCGAGCCGGATCGCTTGATCGCGCACCGGCACCAGCCTTGCCTTGGTCTGCGCCTCGGCGCTGGCGAACAGCGTGACCTCGTGGCCGAGATCGACCAGCGCATCGGTCAAGTGGGCGACGATTCTTTCGGTGCCGCCATACAGGCGCGGCGGTACCGCTTCGTAGAGCGGCGAAATTTGAGCGATCTTCATGCGGTATCCCTGCCGAGTGCTGCGTTCACTGCCGTGTACCCCTGGACGGTGCCGCAAGCGGCCCTCGCAGTTGTGACCGTTTTTTTGCGCGCGGGTTCGCCGATGCGTCGCGGCGCTTGCGTAAAGCGCGCCGCAACGCAGATCAAACGCGGCAAACCCTATAGGGTCGTGCCGATCGCGCGGTCGAGCATTCGCAGCCCCGCGAGCGGGCGCGTATCAGGCGCCCTTGGCGAGGATCGCTTCGACGCGTCCCGACCGGTAGAAGGCTTGCAGATTGCGGCGGATCAAGGGCTCCAGCAGCTTTTTCTTTTTCAGTCCGCGAATCACGTCCGGCGCGAAGCGCAGGGCATCGGCCACCAGCAGATCGCGATCGATGCCGACTTCGCCAAGGATCTTGGTCAGCCGGGTCTTGCCGTATTTGTCGAAGAAATAATCGATGCCGAGATTGATCAGCGCACTGTAGTAATCGGTCTTGCGCAACTGGCGCCAGTATTCGTAGGTGATGACGAAGAAGTCTTCGATGTCGGCGCTGCTCAGATACTTGCGGAAACTCGACACCTTGAGTGGTTTCAGTTTGTGCCAGGCGTCGAGTGCGATTTCGCGCAGATGCACCTCGTTGAAATTGCCGAGCAGGAAACGCTGGCTTTCTTTCAGCGTCGCACCGATGTTCTTGCGGATATAGCGTTTCAGATTGTCTTCGATCGCATGCTCGAGACCGGGCGAAGCGTGCTGCAGCATGCTCTTGCCGAGCTTCATCATCGACGACGCACCGGGGATGTTCTTCGCCAGACGGCTGTGCATCAGATAGCCGCGGATGCCGTGATAGAGCAGGTCGGAGGCGAGCGCGGCGTATAGCGGATTGGATACGGCTTCGTCGAGCAGCTGCGTGCGCAGTTCTTCCATCTCGAGCAGCTTGTCGAGGATTTCGCCGAACTGCTTGTCCGACATCAGATCGCGCAAACGCGTGCGGTCGTGGATGGCGTCGCTGTAGAGCAGTCGCGCCATCTCGGCGACCAGCTCGGGTAGGCCGCCGCTGAGCTCCAGTTCAACTGCGTAGACCTGCACGACCTGCTTGACCGACTCGCGGCGGACGACATCGTCCAGCGTCAGCTTGGCGGCATCGGCGAGCAGCGCATCGATTTCCTGTTCCAGCAAGGGCCGCAGGCTGTCGCCGTCGAGTTGCTCGACGATGAAGCCGACGTGTGCGTCGAGCAGTGCCTGCGCGATACTGGTTTTCTTAGTGGCCAAGGCCTTTGCTCCGCTGTCGGTTCTGATTCGCCGCGAGAATTGCATAAACCATCGACGCGCGTATCGCGGCGACTGCAGCGGTGATTCCGATTGTCGGAGTTCTACAGGCTGCCGTCCTTGGCCGCGCCGAAGCGCGGCTTGGCGCTTCAGCCAGTCGCAAGTAGGTGGCGGGCGGTGCGCAGCGCCCAGGCATAGATGCTGAGCGCCGGATTCATGCGGCCGAGCCGCGGCAGTACGCTGCCGTCGACGACATAGAGATTCTGCATGCCGTGCACTTTGCCGTTTCCGTCGACCACCGAAGTTTCCGGATCGCTGCCAGCGATCAGCGTGCCGCCGCAATGCGCCATGCCCGACAGGCCGATACTCTGCTTGAACGGGATCAGGCCGGCGCGCAGCATCGCCGTCATGAAGCTGCGCACCATGCCGCGATGTTCGCGTGCCAGCTCGGGATTGCGCTCGGCGCGATAGTCCAGCGTCGGCCGGGTATCGTCGCCGCTCTCGCCGCTCTCGCCGCTCTCGCCGATCACGCGATTGTCTGCGTGCGAGCCGTCCTCGGTCTGCAGAAAGAAGCCATACGCGCGCAGCGCGAAGAACTCGACCAGCCATTTCGGCAGGAAGCCGGGCAGCAGTACGCGGATGGTTTCGCGATCGGCCCAGCCGCCGAGCGGCTGCGAACTGCTGTGCGGAAAATCGTCGTGCAGGAATAGCGCAGTCTTGCAGATGCGATCGCGTTTGATGCGCCAGCCGAAACCAATCACCGCGGTCAGGATGTGACGCTTGAAATTGCGGCCGACGCTGCCTGCAGCCGGCAGGCGCTCGGTGAGCCCGGTCGACAGGAAATAGCGCTGCAGCAGTCGCGGCGAATGCATCGCGCCGGCGGCGAGCAGCACGGTGCCGGCGAAATACTCGCGGCCGTCGCTGCAACGGACGCCAGCGATGCGCAAGGCATCGCCATCCGCCGGCAGCAGATCGCGCACCGTTGCATTCATCACCAAGCTCAGATTCGCGCGCGCGCGCAAGGGCTCCAGCAGCCGGTACTTCGCATCCGATTTGAGGCCGTTCGGTACCGCATAGCCGTCGAAGTGCGTAGCCTCGCGCAGATGCTCGACGATCTGCGTCGACAGGCCCAGCTGCAGCGGATGCGTCTGCCAGCCGCTGCGGTTCAGATCGGCGGCGATGCGCTGCAGGTCCGCTTCGTTGTCGAAATGGTGCACGCCGAGCAGCTGCTCCGCTTCGCGATAGTGCGGTTCGAACTCGGCATAGTCGAACGGCCACGCGCGCAGGCCAAGTGCCGCATCGGCAGCGAATTCGTGCGGATCGTTGCGCAGCAGCGCCGCACCATACCAGCGCGTCTTACCGCCGAGATTGAAATGCTCCTCCGGCATGAAGGCGTCGCCGCGCACGTCGTTCCAGACTTCCTTGCTGTTGAAGTGGCCGCCGGCGACCAGCCGCGGATCGAGCGTGCTGCCGTCGTCCGGCAGTTCGCTGCCCTTTTCCAGCAGCAGCACGCTGCGGCCCGCCTCGACCAATCGGTGCGCCGCCGCCGCGCCGCCGGCGCCGCTGCCGATAATCAGAAATTCATAAGTATCTTGCATGGTGTTTGCGGAGCTTTAAGTGCGCGGCGGCGATGAACGGCCGGAAATTTGCAGGATGTAGACCGGCGTCGGGAGAAATCATTCCGATTGCGTTGTCCATGGCCTGCAAACACTATATCCAAACATACAATTCACGGGAAAATCATGAGACTCGAAGGCAAAGTGGCACTGGTCACCGGTAGTGCGCAGGGCATCGGCCGCGCGATCGCGCTGCGGCTCGCCGCCGAAGGCGCCGACATCATCATCGACGATCGCGCGGACGATAGCCGCGCCGAGGAAGTGCTGGCGAAGGTGAAGGAAAGCGGCCGCCGTGGCTGCGTCATCGCCGGCGATCTCGGCAATATTGCCGACGACCGGCGCATGATCGCCGAGGGCGTGCGCCAGATGGGCAAGATCGACATCCTGGTCAACAACGCCGGCGTCGAGAAGAACGCCTCGTTCTGGGACGTCACCGAGGCCGATTACGATTTCGTGCTCGACATCAATCTGAAAGGCACTTTCTTCGCGACGCAGTCGTTCGTCAACCATCTGCGCGAAACCAAACGGCCGGGCAAGATCATCAACCTCAGCTCAGTGCACGAAGAGCTGCCGTTCCCGCATTTCACCTCGTATTGCGCCAGCAAGGGCGGCTTGAAAATGATGACGCGCAATCTGGCGATCGAACTGGCACCGCTCGGCATCACCATCAACAACATCGCGCCCGGCGCGATCGAAACGCCGATCAACGCCAAGCTGCTGAACAGTCCGGACCTGCTGGCCGCACTGCTCGGCAATATTCCGATGAAGCGTCTCGGCAAGCCCGAGGACGTCGCCGGCATTGCCGCGTTCCTGGCCTCGAGCGATTCCGATTACATGACCGGTACGACGCTGTTCGTCGACGGCGGTCTGTTGTGGAACTACTCGGAGCAGTGAGCGACGCCGAAAGCCAACGTCTGGCCGAAGACGCACGCCGCGAAAAGCGCTGGAAGCTGTGGGGCACCTACCTGTCGGAGCGGCAGTGGGGCACGGTGCGCGAAGACTATTCGGCCGATGGCGATGTCTGGAAATCGTTTCCGCACGACCAGGCGCGCAGCCGTGCCTATCGCTGGGGCGAAGACGGCCTGCTCGGCTTCACCGACGAGCACTGCCGGCTGTGTTTCGCGCCGGCCCTGTGGAACGGCCGCGATCCGATCCTGAAAGAGCGGCTGTTCGGGCTGACCGGACCGGAAGGCAATCACGGCGAAGACGTCAAGGAGCTGTACTGGTATCTCGATGCGACGCCGACGCATAGCTATTGCAAGGCGCTGTATCGCTACCCACAGGCCGCGTATCCCTATCAGCAACTGGTCGACGAGAACGGTAGGCGCAATCGCAACGACCGCGAGTACGAGCTGCTCGATACCGGCGTGCTCGATGCGGGTTACTTCGATCTGCTGGTGGAATACGCCAAGGCTGCGCCCGACGACATCCTGATCCGGCTGACCGTCTCCAACCGCAGTGCGGCGGCCGCGACGCTGCATCTGCTGCCGACGCTGTGGTTTCGCAACACCTGGAGCTGGGGCGAGATCGAGGAAGAATCGATCGAGCGTCCGCGCATGACTCAGAGCGCTGATGGACTGCTGGCCGAGCATGCGACGCTCGGTGCCTATCGTCTACGCAGCGAAGGCGCCGATGCACGCGCGCGCTGGCTGTTCACCGAAAACGAAACCAATACTGAGCGCCTGTACGGCGTCGCCAATCGACAACCGTATGTGAAGGATGCGTTCCATGCGGCGGTGATCGAAGGGCTCGACACGGCGGTCAATGCCGCCGCAACCGGCACCAAGGCGGCGCTGCATTGCCAGTTCGAAGTCGCCGCCAACAGCAGCGTCACGCTGAAGCTGCGCCTGTCGGCCGCGAGCCTCGCATTGCCGCAAGCCTTCGGCCGTGATTTCGATGCGCAGTTCGCGCAGCGCGTCGCCGACGCGGATGCGTTCTACGCCGCGCAGATCGAAAGCGGACTCGACGATGACAAGCGCCGGATTGCGCGCGCGGCATATGCGGGACTGCTGTGGTCGAAGCAGTTCTACAACCTGGTGCAAAGCCGCTGGGCCAGCGGCGACGAAACGCAGCCGCCGCCACCGCTGGAACACACGCAGCGCAACGACGCCTGGCCGCATCTGTATACGCGCGATGTGCTGTCGATGCCGGACAAATGGGAGTTTCCGTACTTCTGCTCCTGGGACATGGCATTCCACTGCGTCAGCTTGAGCCGCGTCGATGTTGCGCTGTCGCAGCATCAACTGTTGCTGCTGTTGCGCGAGTGGTACGCGCATCGCAACGGCCAGCTGCCGGCCTACGAATTCAATTTTTCCGACGTCAATCCGCCGGTGCATCCCTGGGCGGTGTGGCGCGTGTATCGACTGCCGGCCCCAGGGCAGACGCCGGATCGCGCCTTCCTCCAGCGCGGCTTCCAGAAATTGCTACTGAACTTCACCTGGTGGGTCAATCGCGAGGACGCTGTCGGCAACAACCTGTTCTCCGGCGGCTTCCTCGGGCTCGACAACATCGGCGTGTTCGATCGCTCGAAACCCTTGCCGACCGGCGGCCGTCTGCTGCAGGCCGACGGCACCGGCTGGATGGCGTTCTACTGCATCCACATGCTGTCGATGGCGCTGGAACTGGCCAGCACCGATCACGTCTACGAAGACCTCGCGTCGAAATTCCTCGAACACTTCGGTGCGATTACCGATGCGATGAATAATATCGGTGGCAGCGGTCTGTGGGACGAGCAGGACGGCTTCTATTACGACCGGCTACAGCTCGCCGACAGTTCCGAGCCGCTGCGCGTGCGCTCGATCATCGGCTTCATCCCGATGTTCGCCAGCACCATCATCAAGCGCGAAGGCATCGCCCAGTTCAGCGGCTTCGTGCAGCGCGCGCAATGGAATGCGAAGTACCGGCCCTTGCTATCGCATCACGTCATCGAGCTGAGCGAGGGCCGCAAGGATTTCCTGCTAACGGTGCCGTCGCGCCCGCGCCTCGAACGCATGCTCGCGCGGATGTTCGACGAAGAGGAATTCCTAAGCCCTTTCGGCATTCGCTCCTTGTCGAAATTCCATCAGCGCAATCCTTACGTCTATCACGTCAACGGCGTCGACTATGCGATCAATTACGAACCCGGCGAAGGCACCACCGGCATGTTCGGCGGCAATTCCAACTGGCGCGGACCGATCTGGTTCCCGATCAATTTCTTGATTCTGGAAAGCTTGCGTGTGTATCACCGGTTTTACGGCGAGGATTTCAAGGTCGAGTTCCCGACGCGCTCGGGCAATTGGGTGACGCTCGGCGAGGCCGCGCGCCGCCTTGCGCATCGCTTGCAGAGTCTGTTCCTGCCGGATGCGCAAGGCCGGCGCCCTTGCCACGGTGACGCGCAACGCTATGCCGAGGAAGCCGACTGGAAGGATCTGGTGCTATTCAACGAGTACTACCACGCCGACAGCGGTCGCGGCTGTGGCGCCAGTCATCAGACCGGCTGGACCGCGTTGATCGCTGATTTGCTGAATCTGGAAGCGCGCTGGTCGGAAGGTGCGCGTCCGGCATAAAAAATCGGTGCGCGGATTCAACGGTCTTCGCTCTTTCCCTCCTGGGCACGCTGCTGCGCCGGGCCCTGCGCGCTGCTCAGGTTGAACGCGGTGTTGACCAGTGCGATGTGCGAGAACGCCTGCGGAAAGTTGCCGACCTGGCGTTTAACGCGCGGATCGTATTCCTCGGCCAGCAGGCCGACATCGTTGCGCAGGCTCAGCAGCCGCTCGAATAGTGCGCGTCCTTCATCGAGCTTGCCTTGCAGGATCAGGTTGTCGGCGAGCCAGAAGCTGCAGGCGAGGAACGCGCCTTCGTTGGCCGGCAGGCCGTCTTCGGTTTCGTGGGTGTTGTAGCGCAGCACGAAGCCGTCGACCACCAGCTCGCGCTGGATCGCCGCGACGGTGCCTTGCACGCGCGGATCGTCGGGCGGCAGGAAGCCGACCAGTGGAATCTGCAGCAGGCTGGCGTCGAGTGCGGTGCCGCCATAGCTCTGCACGAAATGGCCGCGCTGCGCGTCGAAGCCGTGCGTGCAGATGTCGGCGTGAATTTTCTGCCGCACTTCGCGCCAGCGCTGCACCGGACCTTCTAGCCCCAAGTCTTCGACCGCCTTGATCGAACGATCCAGCGCGACCCAGCTCATCACTTTCGAATAGGTGAAATGCTGGCGGCCGCCACGCGTTTCCCAAATGCCTTCGTCGGGTTGTTCCCAGATGCGTTCCAGGTGCTGCACGACGACGTGCTGCAGCTCCCAGATGTCGGTGTCGTAACTGAGGCCGCCGATGCGCGCGTGATGCAGCGCGTCCATCAATTCGCCATAGACATCGAGCTGCAATTGGTTCGCCGCGGCGTTGCCGATGCGCACCGGCTGTGAGCTTTCGTAGCCGGGCAGCCAGTCGGCGGTCCATTCCGCCAGCCGGCGTTCGCCGCCGATGCCGTACATGATCTGCAGGTCGTCGGGGTTGCCGGCGACGGTGCGCTCGAGCCAATTGCGCCAGGCCAGCGCTTCGTCGTAGTAGCCGCCATGCATCAGCGCCAGCAAGGTCAGCGTTGCATCGCGCAGCCAGCAGTAGCGATAGTCCCAGTTGCGCACGCCGCCGAGTTGTTCCGGCAGCGAGGTCGTCGGTGCTGCAACGATGCCGCCGGTGGGGCGATAGGTCAGCGCTTTCAGCGTGATCAGCGAGCGGCTCACCGCATCGCTGTAACTGCCCGCATAGGCCGAGCGGCCCGACCATTTGCGCCACAGCGCCTCGGTTTTCTCGAGTGCGAGGCTGCTGTCGATTGGCGCCGGCGGCGGCAGATGCGAAGCGGCGTAGCTGAGCACGAAGGCGACGCTTTCATCCGCGCCGATTTCGAAGTCTGCCGCGATATTCGAATCCTGCCGCTGGATGCGCACGCCGGTGCTGCTGCGCAGATAGGCCGCATCAGGACCGGCGATCATCGACAGCCCCGAGCCGTCCGCCAATTCGCGAATCCACGGCCGCGCGCTACCGTAGTCGAAGCGCGGCGTCAGCTCCATGCGCATCGCGACGCGGCCGCTGAGACCGCGTACCCGCCGCACCAGATGCGAGACCTCGGCGTCACGCGGCGGCATGAAGTCGCAGACGACGACGCGGCCCGCGGCGGTCTCGAATTCGGTTTCGAGCAGCAGCGTGCCGTCGCGGTAACGGCGTTGCACTTTGACCTGTGTGCTCGCAGGAGCGAGTAACCAGCGTCCGTGCTCGGTGGTACCGAGCAATGCTGCAAAGCAGGCGGCGGAATCGAAGCGCGGCCAGCACAGCCAGTCGATCGAACCGTCGCGGCCGACCAGCGCCGCAGTTTCGCAGTCGCCGATCAGGGCATAGTCTTCAATGCGCAGTGGCATGGGTTTCCAGTGGGATCGTTATCGAATGCGCGCAAAGGCGCCCCGGCATCGACACTGGAAAGCTCGGCTCAGTTCATCTCGGCGGCGCGCGCAAATGACATCGCGCGCTCAAGCGGCCATTTCAGTGATCGCGCTTTTCGATCGTCGCCGCCAGCTGCAGCAGCGGTTCGGCGCGCGCGCCGAACAAGCCGAGCGCGGCACGCGCCTGCGCGAAAGTTTCGGCGGCGAGCGCCTGCGCCGCATCGAATCCGAGCAGCGCCGGATAGGTCGACTTCTCCTGCGCGCGATCCTTGCCCTGCGTCTTGCCGAGCACCGCGGTGCTGGAACTTTCGTCGAGCACGTCGTCCTGGATCTGGTAGGCGAGTCCGAGCAGACGGCCGAATTCGCTCAAGGCCTGTTCCTGTGCGGGCGTTGCACCGGCAGCAGCGGCGGCGAGCAGCAGGCCGCAGCGGATCAAGGCGCCGGTCTTGCGCGCATGCAGCGATTCGAGTCGCGCCAGCGGAATTTTCTGATGCTCGGATTCGATGTCGACCGCCTGGCCGCCGACCATGCCGAGCGAGCCGGCAGCATCGGCCAACAGCTGCAGCATGCGGACTTGCGCGGTGGCGCCGAGCGCGGCTTGCGGTTCGGCGAGCACGCGGAACGCCAGCGTCTGTAGCGCGTCGCCGACCAGAATCGCGGTGGCTTCGTCGTAGGCCTTATGCACGGTCGGCTGGCCGCGACGCAGATCGTCGTCGTCCATCGCCGGCAGATCGTCGTGCACCAGCGAATACGCATGAATCAGTTCGAGTGCGCAGGCGGGCGCGTCGAGCCTGGCGGGATCGCCGCCGAGCACCGCGCCGGCGCAGTAGGTCAGCAAAGCCCGCAGGCGCTTGCCGCCGCGACAGGCATAGCGCATCGCTTCGTGCAAGCGCACAGGATCGGTCGCGGCGGCGGGCAGCGCGGTGTCCAGTACGCGATCGATGCGTTGCAGGTAGCCGGCGAGGCCGGCGGCGGGCACGGAGGTTTCGGAACGGGTCAAGGCAAGGTCCAGGACGAAAAATGCCGGCTACGGCACGCGGCAATGCGATAATGCGTGGACACTCAGCTCGCGGTGACGCTGCCAACCGGTGCCGCACGAGGGCCGGCAGTTTGGACCAAGCCCGTTTCCGCGACAACCGCAACCTGCTCAAGACCGATGCCCGATCACAGTTCAATTCCTGTTGCCGACGCGCTCAAGGCGCGCATCCGCGATGTGCCGGACTTTCCCAAGCCCGGCATCCGATTCAAGGACATCACGCCGCTGCTGGCCGATCCGGCTTCGTTCCAGGTGGCCATCGAGCAACTCGCCGCGCGCATCGCGCCGCATGCGCCGCAAGGCCTGATGGCGATCGAATCGCGCGGCTTCATCTTCGGCGCCGCGCTCGCGCAGCGCCTGCAGCTGCCACTGCTGCTGGTGCGCAAACCCGGCAAATTGCCCTGGCATACCGAGCAGATCACCTATCAGCTCGAATACGGCGAAGACAGCCTGCAGATCCATCGCGATGCGGTCGCGCAGGGCGGCCGCTACGTGATCGTCGACGACGTGCTGGCCACCGGCGGCACCGCGGCGGCGACCGCGCAACTGGTGCGCCGCTTGGGTGGCAAGGTCGTCGCTTTCGCCTTCCTGATCGAACTGGGCTTCCTCAACGGCCGCCAGCGTTTGGGCGATGCGGCGCTGGAGTCGCTACTGCTCTACTAGCCGTTCTGCGGCACTTTTATTGGAAAATTGCCCGGAACTGCGTAAGAATCACCTATGGACTTCGATGCCGGACTGCCGATTCTCGGTGCCTCGATCGCAGCACTGCTGCTGTTCACCTGGCTGCAGATGGAGCGGCGCGCGCTGCGCTACAACCTGCTGGTTTACGACAAAGGCGGCGAATTGCAGCACATCGCCGGCCGCTTCGAACGGACCTACAAACAGGTGCGCTGGCTGACCTTGATGTCGACGCCGGCAGCACCGCTCGTCATGCTTTTTTCCGGCCAGCTCGACGCCTATGGCATCGCCCACGTGTTTGATAACCGCCTGCAGATGATCGCCCCACTGACCTCGGCCTACTTCGCCGCTGCCGATGCCTGGCTGCTGATCGCCACGCCGATGGTGGTACACGGCATTTATCGTGAGCTGCTCGGCGTCTTCCGCAGCCAGCGTCATTACCGGGAATTCTGGTGAGCGTGGACTTTTCACTGCACCCATCCGAACGGAAATCCGTATGAACGACTATCGATTCGGCGCCTCGTGGTCCGGCACCGCCGAGCAGTATCAGGACTACATCCTGCCGCTGGTGTCGCGCACGTTCGCGCTGACCATTCCACAGCTGCCGGGCGTACTGCGCAGCGTCGTCGCCAATGCCTATTTGCTGTGCCGCGTCGCCGACACCATCGAGGACGAGCCGGCGCTGTCGGCCGAACAGAAGCAGCAATATGAGCAGGCCTTCATCGAAGTCGTTGCCGGGCGTCAGTCGCCGCATGCGCTGGCGGCGCAACTCGAACCGCTGCTGTCGAATGCCACGCTCGATTCGGAGCGCGACCTGGTGCGCCAGCTCGGTCTGGTGCTGCGCGTCACCGACAGCTTCAATGCGACGCAGCGCGGCGCGATCGAACGCTGCATCCGCGTGATGGGGCGTGGCATGCATCACTTCCAGCGCGAGGCCGGCGCCGAAGGCTTGGCGACGCTGCCGGATCTGGATCGTTACTGCTACTACGTCGCCGGCGTCGTCGGCGAACTGCTGACCGAGCTGTTCTGCGATCACTCGCCCGATGTCGCCGCGACCGGCGATACGCTGCGGCGCCTGGCGGTGTCGTTCGGCCAGGGCCTGCAGATGACCAATATCCTCAAGGATCAATGGGAAGACCGCGCACGCGGCGTCTGCTGGCTGCCGCGCGACGTGTTCGCGCGTCACGGCGTCGATGCCGCGGGTCTCGCGGCGGGTACGAGCACAGCGGCCTATGCCGCGGCGCAGTCCGAGCTGGTCGGCGTCGCGCACGCGCATCTGCGCAATGCGCTGGCCTACAGCCTGGCGATTCCGCCGCGTGAAACCGGCATGCGCAAGTTCTGCCTGTGGGCGGTCGGCCTGGCGGCGTTGACCTTGCGTAATCTGTGCCGCAATCCGGCGTTCAAGTCCGGCAGCGAGGTCAAGGTTTCGCGCAGCGCACTGGCGACGACGATGATGCTGACCAATCTGTCGATCCGCAGCGATGCGATGCTGACCAAGCTGTTCGATTCGATCGCCGGCGAACTGCCGCTGACGCCGCTGGCGCCGACCACCACCACCAGCAGCATCGCCACACCGCAGATCGGCCAGATGTCCCTGCAGATTCATTGAAAGCCCGCAGCCGCACGCGGTCGCCACGACCGTTCCGATCCGGCAGTCTGCAGTTTTTTTTGTCGAACCTTTCGAGCAATCCTCAATGAGTGTGACTTCCATTGCCCGAGCTGTGGCCGAAGACCCGGTGACGGCCGCGCGCGCCGGCGCTACGCTTGCCGTAGCACCGGCGCTCGACGGCGCCATCGACGCCGGCCGCGAAGCCTTGCTGGCTCTGCAGAATCCCGCCGGCGACTGGTGTTTCGAGTTCGAAGCCGATTGCACGATTCCCGCCGAATACATCCTGATGATGCATTTCATGGATGAGATCGACGAAGCACTGCAGGCACGGCTCGCACGTTATCTGCGCGCGCAGCAAGTGGTGGAAAGTCACGGTGGCTGGCCGCAGTACCGCGGCGGTGCGCTCGATCTGTCGTGCACGGTGAAAACCTATTACGCGCTGAAGTGCGCCGGCGACGATATCCACGCGCCGCACATGCGGCTGGCACGCGATGCGATTCTGGCCGCGGGCGGTGCGGCGCGCAGCAACGTCTTTACCCGCATCCTGCTGGCGATGTTCCAGCAAGTACCCTGGACCGCCGCACCGCATGTGCCGGTCGAGATCATGCTGTTCCCGCGCTGGTTCCCATTCGAGATCTACAAGGTTTCGAGCTGGGCGCGCGCGGTGATGGTGCCGCTGTTCGTGCTGTGTTCGCTGAAGGCGCGCGCGCAGAATCCGCACAGCGTGCAGATTGCCGAACTGTTTGTGCGGCCGGCGTCGGAAGAGACCGACTGGTTCCCGGCCCAGGGCGCGATCGGGAAGCTTTTTCTGCTGATCGACAAGATCGGCCGCTTCACCGATCCGTTCATCCCGAAGCGCATGCGCCAACTGGCGATCCGTCGCGCCGAAGCCTGGTTCGTGCCGCGCCTGAACGGCGAGTACGGCCTCAACGGTATTTTTCCGGCGATGGTGAATGCCTACGAGGCGCTGGCGCTGCTCGGCTATCCGCCCGAGCATCCGCTGCGCGCCGGATGCCTGAAGTCGCTGCAGAACCTGATCGTCGAATTGCCGGACGGCTCTGCGTATGCGCAGCCGACGGTGTCGCCGACCTGGGATACCGGCTGGGCGATGATGGCCCTGCTGCATGCCCATCCCGGCGATGATGCGGCGGACGGCAGTTCGCGTGCGCGCACGAAAGAAGCGCTGCGCCGTGCCGAAGACTGGCTGCTGCCGCGGCAGATTCTCGATCACGTCGGCGACTGGATCGAGTCCGCGCCGAAACCGGCGCCGCGTCCGGGCGGCTGGGCGTTCCAGGCCGAGAACAAATACTTCCCCGATCTCGACGACACTGCGGCGATCGCCGGCGTGCTGCACCTGGTCGGCCGCGATGGCGTCGGCGGCAACCGCCACGCCGAATGCACCGCGCGCGCGGCCGAGTGGCTGCTCGGCCTGCAGTCGAAGAACGGCGGTTTCGGCGCCTACGATGCCGACAATACGCACCACTGGATCAATTCGATTCCGTTCGCCGACCACAAGGCGATGCTCGATCCGCCGACCGAGGATGTCACCGGTCGCGTGCTGGCCTACCTCGGCGTGCTCAAGCGCGCGCAGGATCGACCCGCGATCGCGCGCGCCGTCGGCTATCTGAAGAAAACGCAGCAAGCGGACGGCTGCTGGTGGGGTCGCTGGGGTACCAACTACATCTACGGCACCTGGAGCGCGCTCGCCGGGTTGGCGCTGGTCGGTGAAGACCTGCGTGCGCCATACATCGTCAAGGCGGTCGAATGGCTGCGCGCGGTGCAGAATCCCGACGGTGGCTGGGGCGAGACCAACGACAGCTATCTCGATCCCGCGCTGCGCGGCAGGATGGTCGACACCACCAATGGATCGGGCGGTTATCTGAGTACGCCGAACTCGACCGCCTGGGCCTTGCTGGGCTTGCTGGCGGTCGGCGAAGCGCAGTCCGAGACGGTGCGGCGCGGTATCGACTGGTTGCTGGCAAACCAGTGCGCGCACGGCAAGTACGGCGGTCTGTGGCACGACGCCGGCCATAACGCACCGGGCTTCCCGCGCGTGTTCTACATGAAGTATTACGGCTACGACGCTTATTTCCCGCTATGGGCGCTGACGCGCTACCGGCAACTCGCCGCAAGCAGCGCCGCTTGAAGCGTCTCGGCATCGTCGTCGCGCTGCCGGACGAAGCGCGTTCGCTGCTGGGGCGCCGCGCGGCAGTCGGCACGGTCGCTGATCTGAGTGCCGGCGTCGTCGTCGCGGTCGGCGGTCTCGGCGCAGTCGCCGCAGAACGTGCCGCGATCAGCCTGGTCGATTCTGGCGTGACTGCACTGATGAGCTGGGGCACCGCCGGCGGTCTCGATCCGGCGCTGGCCGCGGGTGCGCTGCTGCTGCCGCGCGAAGTGCTGGATGCGCACGGCGGTCGCTATGCAGTCGACGCCGCCTGGCATGGCCGCCTGCAACGCGGCTTCGCCGGCGTATCGCCGGTCGGTGCCGGCGGTTTGATGACGGTGGCGGAGCCCTTGGTCAGCGTCTCCGCCAAACGCAAGGCGTTCGCGCGTCATCCGGTCGACGGTGTCGACATGGAGAGCTATGCGATCGCCAGCGTTGCCGTCATGCGTGGACTGCCGTTCGCGGTGGTGCGCGCGGTGATCGACGCCGCCGATCGTGCGCTGCCGGAAGTGGTGCAGATCGCGCTTGACGAGCAGGGTGAACTGCGGCCGAAGGCGATCGCGGCCGCGCTGCTGCGGCGACCGCAGGATCTGCTCGGCATGCTGCTGGTGGCGCGGCATTTCGCCAGCGCCGAGCGCAGTCTGAAAGCCGCCGCCGCACTCGGTACGGCACAGGCATTCTGGGCGCCCGCGGCGCCGCTCGATCAAGCCAAGGCGATCGCCGCGTAATCCGGTGCAGCGCCTGAACCTCAATATTTGCAGGGATCCGCGGCGATGAGCGCGGTCAAGCGCGCACTCGTCAGCGGCGCCACCGGCTTCGTCGGTTCCGCTGTCGCACGCCGCTTGCTGGCGGCGGATTTCGTCGTCCGCGTGCTGGTGCGGCGCGGTTCCGATCGGCGCAATCTGGCCGGTCTCGAAGTCGAAGTATTCGAAGGCGATCTGACCGACGCCAAGTCGCTGGAAGCCGCGGCGGCGGGCTGCTGCGCGCTGTTCCACGTCGCCGCCGATTACCGCCTGTGGGTGCCGCAGCCGGAAGAGATCTATCGCAACAACGTCGACGGCACGCGCCTGATCCTCGCGGCCGCGCAGGCCGCCGGCGTGGCGCGCGTGGTCTACACCAGCAGCGTTGCGACACTCGGCATTCCGAAAGACGGCAGGCCCGGCGACGAGCGCACGCCGGTGACCGTCAACGACATGATCGGTCACTACAAGCGCTCCAAATTCCTGGCCGAGGAAGTCGCGCAGCAATTCGCCGACGACGGTTACGACGTCGTCATCGTCAACCCGTCGACGCCGATCGGTCCGCGCGATGTGAAGCCGACGCCGACCGGCCGCATCGTGCGCGACGCCGCCGCCGGCAAGATGCCGGCGTATGTCGATACCGGGCTCAACATCGCGCATGTCGATGATGTCGCCGAAGGTCATTGGCTGGCATATCAGAAAGGCCAGCGCGGTCAGCGCTACGTGCTCGGTGGCACCGATCTGTCCCTGCGCGAAATCCTGGGCCTCATCGCCGACATCGTCGGCCGCAAGCCGCCGCGCGTGCAGCTGCCGCATGCGGTGGTGATGCCGGTGGCCTATGTCGCGGAAGCACTGGCGCGCCTCACCGGCATCACGCCGATCGCGACCGTCGAAGAGATCCGCATGTCGAAGAAGCGCATGTTCTTCTCTTGCGAGAAAGCACGGCGTGAACTCGGCTACGCGCCGCGCGCGCCGCGCGCCGCGCTTGAAGATGCGGTGCGCTGGTTTCGCGACAACGGCTATCTGAGCTGAGGCGCCGCCTCTGGATGTCGCGTATGAAACTGATCGCTTCTAACTCCGAGTTGGTGCGCACTCTACTGCGCCTTCTGAAGGACTATCCGAACATTGCATTCGCCGTGGCGTGGGCATCCGCCGACACCGAAGTGTTCCGAGAGCTGACTCGGAACAAGCACAAGATTACCAAGGCCGTTATAGGTACACACTTCTATCAAACGCATCCTGATGTGCTCGAAGAATTCGCGAATTCAGACACCGTAAGATTCGTGATGCAGCCCCAAGGTGTATTTCATCCGAAGGTTTACGCATTCTGGAATGCGCAAAAATGGGAGATTCTTGTGGGTAGCGCAAACCTTACGGTAGGGGCACTTGCGCGCAATTCGGAAATTATGATTCTGTTGTCTAGCACCGATGACACAAGCAGTCTGGTAAAAAATCAACTGCTAACCCACATCGAAAAGTATTGGAGCGACGCTGGCGTCATGCAAGCGTCAACGCTTACAAGGTATAAGATTTTTTGGGCTAGTAGGCAGCGCGCATTACGAGGGCTATCGGGTCAGTATGGAAAAACGAAGCACAGAAAGTCCGCGCTAGATACAAAGGTCATGCTAATGACCTGGCCTGAATTCCTACGAGCCGTGCAGTCAGACCGACATCACGGGTTTCAGGCAAGGTCTGAATTGCTCGCGGATATCCAAGCATCATTCAGACAGAACACCCATTTCCATCTCATGGATACGGGACTCCGAAAAACCATTGCGGGTTTGCCCAACGACTACAACCAGCATTGGGCTTGGTTTGGGAGCATGCGGGGGGCGGGCTACTTCCATCAAGCCGTCAATGACAATAATCCCCACCTGTCCGCAGCCTTGGACCAAATACCGCTGGATGGCCCGGTAGTGGAGGAGCATTACGTGGCTTACGTTAATGAGTTCATAAGAGCATTTCCAAGAGGGCGACACGGGATTGGAGTTGCAAGTCGGCTCTTAGCACTGAAGCGGCCTGACTACTTCGTATGCTTTGACTCCGCCAATCGGGCTCGGCTCTGTGATGACTTCGGAATCAAACAGACGGACATGAGCTACCAAAGGTATTGGGAGGAGATCATTGCCCGAATCATTGACTCTGTTTGGTGGAATCAACCGCGGCCTCAGGGCGCAGATGCCGCTGCGGTGTGGGACGGACGGGCTGCGATGCTTGATGCAATCTTTTACGAGCCGTGATGCATGTCAGTCGGTAGGCTGGGGTGAGCTTGCGAACCCCAACATCATTCGACAAGTTTCCCAGAAGGCCCGATCGACGCAGACAACGTGGCTCGATCGACGGACTACTCTGCGGATTGATTGCTGCAGGTGTTGGGGTTCGCGGGCTCACCCCAATCTACCAGAGGTCGGCGCTTCGGGCGTGTGCTTCGGGCGCGACCACAGCCGCCGCAGCCGCGTGCCTTCGAGCCATTGCCAGCTGATCAGCGCCGGCAGCCCGAACGCGACTTCGCGTGCGCGCTTGGTCAGCGATAGCGCCACCGCGACATCGGTCGGCAGGCCGATCAGCTGACCGAACACGATCAGGCCGCCTTCCTGCACACCGAGTCCGGCGGGTACGAAGAAGATGAAATGACGCACCGCCTGCGTCATCGCCTCCAGCGTGATTGCGGCCCAAGGTGTGATTTCGTGACCGAGTAGGCGCAGTGCCAGCCAGCATTCGAATGCGCCGAGCACGTAGCAGGCGAGCTGCCAGGCCATGCAGCCGATCAAGCGGCCGCGATGCGCCAGCACAGCGCGGATCGCCTCGTCGAGATTTGCACCGCCGAGCAGCGAAGCGACATTGGCGCTGCCGAGCAGACGCTCGACCAGTCTTTCCATGCGCGCAAACACCGAGCCGTAGCGCAGCGCCGCCAGCAGGCCCAGCGGAATCGGTAGACTCAGTGCGAGGCCGATCAGGATCGTGCTGGTCAGATGTGTGGCATGCGTCAGCAGAATCAGCAGCACCAGACCGAAGGCGGTGAAGACATATTGATTGAGCAGCGTCAGCAGCACTTCGATGATGACGCTGGCGGTGACGGTAGCGCCGTCGATGCCGCGCAGGATCACCAGCCGGATGCCGATCACTTCGCCGCCGATATTCGCCACCGGCAGCAGGCGATTGGCGGCTTCGCGAATCGTCGCCACCCAGAACAGATACGGCGTCGGCGCGCGGCCCGCAGGATCGCTCGGCGCCAGCAGCATGCGCCAGCCGAAGGTGTCGAGAATCAGCGGCAGCGCATGAAACGGCACCAGCCAGAACAGGCCCCAGCCGCCTTGCGCCAGCACCACCGCGACCGCACTCCAGCCGTGATGCAGCACCAGCACGACGGCGACGGCGAGCCCGATGAAGCCGAGCAGGTAGGTGGCGATCTTCATCGGGCGGCGACCGGCGCGAACAAGTCGCAGTAGCCGCCACGCGGCACGCGGCTGGCGTCGAGCACGCGGCGCACGCGAGGGCTGAGCAGCGCGGCGAGTTCGGCATCGTGGCGATAACTCTGCATCGTCGGTGCGATCGCGGCACCCGCCTGCGTCGCCGGATGCAGATAGATTTCGGTGACGCCAGCCGGCAAATGCGCCAGCGCAGCCAGCAGCGCGGCTTCGTCCATCGCGCCGCTGTGCGCAATGCCGAAGACCTGATCGTTGCAGGCGATGCCGGCGCGCTGCAGCCGCAGCCGCATCAAGGCCAGCCAGGGCTGCAGCCACCAGGCCGCACCGGTTTCACGCGGCAGGCGCACCGCACGTAAGGAATAGTCGCGGCCGATCTCGAGAATCAGCGACAGCACGGTTGGATGCAGATGGAAATGCTTGTGCGCGTTGACGTGATCCAGCGCCAGCCCGGTCGCTGCAAACGCGGCGAACTGTGCGCGTATTTCGGCGGCGAGCTGGCGCCGCACCTGCGGCAGAAAGAAAAAGCGTGCGCCGTCGCGCGCCATCGCGTCACCGAAGCGACCCTGCGCATCGACCAGATCGGGAATCTGCGCGCGCGGCAGCGTCGCCACGCCATCGGCCAGCACCAGATGCAGACCGACGCGTAAGTTCGGCATGCGTCGCGCGCGCGCGATCGCATCGGCTGCGGCCGCTGCGCCGACCATCAGGCTGGTCGCAGTCAGCACGCCGTCGCGATGCGCGCGCTCGACGGCTTCGTTGACTGCAGGATGCAGTCCGAAGTCATCGGCGGTGATAATCAGGCCGTGTCGGCGGGTCGCCATTGGCAAATGCTTGAATTTAGTCGTCGCGCCGACGCGGGATGCGCCGGCGCGAATCTTAACCCGCGGCGTAGCTGCGCTCGATTGCCTCGCTCAGGCCTCGTGCGCGCGCAGGAAGCGGAAGAACTCGACGCCTTCGCGCAGGCGCCGCTTCATCATGTCCCAGCTTGCCAGCATCTCGCGCACGATCTCCCAGATCTTGCTCGGGCGGAAGTAGAAGCGCCGGTAGAACAGTTCCATGCTGTGGAAGATCTCTTCCTTCGACAGATGCGGGTAGCTGATCGCGGCGAGCTGCACTCCCTTGTCGTTGACTAGGTTGACCGCGTCGTTCTCCTGCAGCCAGCCGTTGTCGACCGCCTGCTTGTACAGCGTAGTGCCGGGATAAGGTGCGGCCAGCGAGACCTGGATCGTGTGCGGATTGATCTCCTTGGCGAACTCGATGGTCTTCGCTATCGTCGCGCGGGTTTCGCCCGGCAGGCCGAGGATGAAGGTGCCGTGGATCAGGATGCCGAGCTTGCGGCAGTCCTCGGTGAAACGCCGTGCGATGTCGGTGCGCAGGCCCTTCTTGATGTTGTGCAGAATCTGGTCGTCGCCGGATTCGTAGCCGACCAGCAGCAGCCGCAGGCCGTTGTCCTTCATGATCTTCAGCGATTCGTACGGCACATTGGCCTTGGCGTTGCACGACCAGGTCATGCCGAGTTCGCCTAAGCCGCGCGCGATCTCGTGCACGCGCTCCATGTTGGCGCTGTCGGTGAAGGTGTCGTCGTCGAACATGATCTCCTTGACCTGCGGCATGTTCTGTTTAATCCACTTGCACTCCTCGATCACGCTCGCGGCCGAGCGCACGCGATAGCGATGGCCGCCGACAGTCTGCGGCCACAGGCAGAAGGTGCATTTCGAGCGGCAGCCGCGGCCGGTGTAGAAGCTGACGTAGGGATGCTTCAGATAACCGATGAAGTAGTTTTCGATCTTCAGGTCGCGCTGGTAGACCGGTGCCACGAACGGCAGCGCGTCCATGTCCTCGATCATCGCGCGCGGCAGGTTGTGCTTGATGCGACCGTCGGCGGCGCGATACGAAAGACCGGTGATGTCTTTCAGCGGCAGGCCTTCGGCGACTTCCTTGCAGGTGTAGTCGAATTCTTCGCGGCAGACGAAGTCCACCGCCGTCGTCGCTTTCAGCGAGCCTTCCGGATCGACCATGGTCTTGGCGCCGACCAGGCCGATGATGACATTCGGATTGTCCTGCTTCAGCAGCTCGGCGAACTTCGCGTCGGTCGGAAACGACGGCGTGCTGGTGTGCATGATCACCAGCGCGTAATCGCGGCAAATCTTGCGCGTCTGCTCGACGGTCAGTTCGTCGGCGGGTGCGTCGAGCACGCGCGAATCCGGCACCAGCGCGGCCGGCTGCGCCAGCCAGGTCGGGAACCAGAACGATTTGATCTCGCGCTTGGCCTGGTAGCGCGAGCCGGCGCCGCCGTCGAAACCGTCGAACGACGGTGCCTGCAGGAACAGCGTTTTCAGCGCGGATTCGGTCGTCGAACGGGAAGTCATTTACAAGCCTCGTAGGAATCAGTGACCAGAGTTGAGGTTTCGCGGGGCGGCGTTGTCAGTGCCAGCTGCTGTCCGCGCCAGCTGACGCGCTGACCAAAAAATGCCGCCGCCCAGAAACCGAGCGATAGCGTATCGCGCAGACCGAACAACGCAAGATCGGCGCAGAAACTCGGCAGATCGCGCAAGGAATAACGCGGCTCGATCGATTGGTAGTGCAGCAGCAAGCGCGCACACAGCGCTGCGATCAGCAGCAGCGTCGCCAGCGTGCCGGCGCCCGTCAACAGCCAGCCTGCCATCGCTACCGGCACGGTGAAGGTGACGAAGCTGAAACCGTAGCCGAGCGGCTGGATCATGCGGATGGTGCGCAGCCAGCGCAGTTCATGTGCGATCAGCTCGTCGAGGCGGCGTTCGGTAACGTCGGTGGCGACCACGCCCGGTGACAGCACCGTGCGCAGTCCGCGCGCCCGTGTCAGCGCGCCGAGTGCGTGATCGTCGGCCAGATGCGGTGTCAGCGCTTCGAGGCCGCCGATCGCTTCGAGCGCGTCGCGGCGCAGCGCCAGCGTGGCGCCGAAGCCGAAGTTGTTCGAGCCGAACAGCCGCGTCACCAACACGGCCGGTGCGAACCAGTCGTCGATGAACTGCTTGCCGAGCCGAGCCCACGGCCCACCCAGCGCATGGCCGCGATAAAGGCAGGTGACGAGGCCGACATCGGCGCGCTGCAGGGGTGCGGTGACGCGTGCGAGGTAGTGCGGATCGACCGAGATATCGCTGTCGGCGATCACCAGCCATTCGTGCCGTGCCTGCGGCAGTAGGTTCAGCAGATTGCTGACCTTGAGATTGCGGCCATGCACGCGCGCGTCGGACACCACCGCGATGTCGAGCTGCGGAAACTCGGCCTGCAGGCGCCGCACCACGTCCAGTGCCGGATCGGCGGCGGAGTGGGTGCCGAATACCAGTTGGAAGCTCGGATGGGCTTGCAGGCAGAAGCTGCGCAGGTTTTCATAGAGCCGCGGCTCGGGTCCGCAGAGCGGCTTCAGCACGCTGACCGCGGCCGGCATGGATGCATCGACCGGAATGCGTTCCTGCCGTGCCCAGATCCATCGCGCCAGCAGTGCCAGCAAGACATACGCGGCGGCGGCTGCCAACAGTCCCCAACCCGTGTAAACCAGGACGGATGCGATGCTCATGGCCGTTTGTTGTTTAGTTAGTGTCGCGATTTTCAATGGGGGTGCGCGACGGAAATTCTGTCGAGGCCAGCTTTCATGCAGCTTAACGTTTCGCAAGGTATTTTCTCGTTAGATCTCGTTAGGTGATTGCGGCCGCAGCTTGGGCGAGAACAGCCCGCTTTGCGGTGCGTCCCTAGCGGCCGCATCGCCTGCGGACGAGTTCAAGTAAAATAGTGCGATGAAGTCTCCGCTCTACCGGCGTCGGGCCTATGCCGCGTCGTCGTCCGCCGGGTCCGCCCGCGTCGCCATTTCTGCTGCAATGATCCGATGACCGCCGCCCGACCCGATCCCGAGCGCAGGCGCCGTGCCGTCGCGCAGGCGCAGCCCAACATCGCGCTGATCAAATACTGGGGCAAGCGCGATGCAGCGCTGAATCTGCCGGTGGTCGGCTCGCTGTCGATCACGCTCGATGGGCTGTGGACGCGTACCGCGGTGCAGTTCGATCCCGCGTTGCGCGCCGACGCCTTTCTGCTCGACGGCCGTCGCGACGATGCGCAAGCGCACCGCGTCGGCCAGTGCCTGGACCTGCTGCGCGCGCGTGCCGGCATCGAGCATCGCGCCGTCGACGACAGCAGCAACAATTACCCGACCGCCGCCGGGCTGGCGTCGTCAGCATCCGGCTTCGCGGCGCTGATTGTCGCCGGCAATGCTGCGCTCGGGCTGAATCTGTCGCTGGCCGAGCAATCGATCCTTGCGCGCCGCTGCTCGGGCTCGGCCGCGCGTTCGATTTTCGGCGGCTACGTCGAATGGGCTTGCGGTACGCGCGCCGACGGCAGCGATTCGCTGGCGCAGCCGCTGCTCGACGCCGGCGCCTGGCCGTTGCGGGTGGTGGTGGCGATCACCTCGAAAAAGGCAAAAGCGATCGGCTCGACC
>JAQGNU010000150.1 GCA_028291645.1 Nevskia sp. | reverse complement strand
CTGCGTCGACCTGAGTTCGCCTCCCTCGCGATTGTGGCGGTCTCTGCGATCGGATCAGACTGCCGTCGTCAGCAGATGCCGTCGGTGCATCATTTGAAGCCGCTCATCCAATAGCTGGCTCGGGCGTCAGTAAATAAGCCGAGAATCCACTTCCGCGTAGGGGTTAAGCCTACAATCAATCTGTTATCGGTATATGTTGGTGCGCAGCTTGCAGCGCAGCCACCGCTAACTGATCGCTGAATGGGGATTCACAAGGCCGATGAGCATGTCGATGGACGAGAGTATTGCCTACTGGCGGGATCGCCCTCGGCCGCTCGCTGCAGATCTGGTATTGCGTCATCTGATGTTGGAGTTGCTGCGGCATGTCGGCCCCGAGCAGGCGCGCGCGCTCAGTTACGCCACCGGCGTGCGCCTCGCCACCGAGCATCCTTTGAAGGGCATCGACAAGCTCGCTGAAATGGAAACGGCCATACAGCACTTTCTTGCGATCCGCGACTGGGGCTGGGTGCGCATGGAAGAACGTGAAGACGCCGTCGATTTCGTGCACGGCTGCGCGCCGCTGCGCGCGTGGTTCGGCGAGGCCGGCTTGGCTTGGGCTTCGGCGCTGTTCGAAGGTTTCTACGCGGAATGGTTGCGCCAACTCGGCGCGGGTGAGCGGCTTGAGCTGCGTCAGGTTGACGCGCCCAAAGGCGACGATGACCTGATGCGCTTCCGCTTGATGCACGAAAGCCGCTTCACTGCTTGATATCGAGAACGACCATGAGTTCCGACAACGACGACGTTGATAAGCTGCTGGGACAGATCAAGCTGCAGGATTTTCCGTACCGCGCGTTTGGACGCGGCGAGCCGGCCCCGCTGCGCGTCGTGCGCTCCGGCGCCGATGGCATTGCGCCGCCGACGGCGAGTGCGGCAGCAGCGAAAGCACAATTGGCTGCAGCGCCGATCCCTCCTCCGGTCGACACCGTGGCAGCCATCCCCGCCGCCAGCGCTGAGCTAGTGCGGGCTGCGGTGCAGCCTTCGGCACGGGTCGGCGAGGCGTTCGAGCGACTTGCACGCGTCAACGCCAGTGCAGGTGCGCCGCGCGTAAGCCTGCAACTGAATCTGCCCAAGCGTCCGCCATTTATCATGACGAATGCCGCCGGCAGCGGATCAGAACGCCGCTTGCAGGATGTGTTCGAGTGTTTGCATCGCGCGGCGGCGCCCGCTGTGGCGCATCCCAACACCGCTGTGGCTCAGTAGTGAAGTCGGCTATGGACACGGCGGCTCCGTTTGCCGCCGGCCCTAGCCCGGAAGATCAAGGGCGCAGCTGGCTGGAAAACCTGGCAACGCTGATCGTCTTCGCAGTTCTGTTGACCGCATTCTATGGCGTCGTCACCACACCTTTAAGCCTGCAATGGCAGGCCGCCACCGGTGCGGTGGCGTTCGCTGTTGCCTTGCTGCTGCGCCGCCGCGGCGGACGCCGCATATCGCTCGCGATGATGGCGCTATCGGCGGCGCTGAGTACGCGCTATCTGTATTGGCGCCTGACGTCGACCCTGCCGATCGGCGAAGAATTCAACGCTTTCGATCTGGTTTTCGCCAGCGGACTGGTCGTCGCCGAAATTTACGCGTTCGTCATTCTGATGCTCGGCTACTTCCAGGTGTTATGGCCATTGCAACGCAAGCCGGTGGCGCTGCCGGACGACACGACGCACTGGCCCACCATCGATGTGTTCATCCCGAGCTATAACGAGCCGCTGAAGGTGGTGCGGCCGACGGTGCTGGCGGCGCTCGATCTCGATTGGCCGCGCGACAAGATCAAAGTCTACGTGCTCGACGACGGACGCCGCGATGAATTCCGCCTGTTCTGCGAGGAAGTCGGCGTCACTCATCTGACGCGCCCGGACAATTTCCACGCGAAGGCCGGCAACATCAATCGCGCGCTGACCAAGACCCAGGGCGAATACGTCGCGATCTTCGATTGCGATCACATTCCGACGCGTTCGTTCCTGCAGATGACCGTCGGCACGATGGTGGCGGCGCCGCGCGTGGCGCTGGTGCAGACGCCGCATCACTTCTTCTCGCCCGATCCGTTCGAGCGCAATCTGCGGGTGTTCCGCACCGTGCCGAACGAAGGCGAGTTGTTCTACGGCCTGCTGCAGGATGGCAACGATTTCTGGGATGCCACGTTCTTCTGCGGCTCGTGCGCGGTGATCCGGCGCACGGCGATCGAGCAGATCGGCGGCATCGCCACCGAAACCGTCACCGAAGATGCGCACACCGCGCTGCGCCTGCACGCGCTCGGCTGGGAATCGGCCTACATCAATATTCCGCAGGCGGCCGGGCTCGCCACCGAATCGCTATCTGCGCATGTCGGCCAGCGCATTCGCTGGGCGCGCGGCATGGCGCAGATTTTCCGCGTCAACAATCCGCTGACCACGCCGGGGCTGAAATTCGGCCAGCGGCTGTGCTACGCCAACGCGATGGTACATTTCTTCTACGGCATTCCGCGATTGGTGTTCCTGACTTCGCCGCTCGCCTTCCTGTTGTTCAACGCCGAGATCATCCGCGCCCAAGGCCTGTTGATCCTGGCGTACGCGGCACCGCACGTGCTGCTCGCGATCACCACCAATTCGCGTCTGCAGGGACGCTACCGGCATTCGTTCTGGGCCGAGGTCTACGAAACCGTGCTGGCGATCTTCATCATCGTGCCGACCACGCTGGCGGTGATCAATCCCAAGCTCGGCAAGTTCAATGTCACCGCCAAGGGCGGCATCATCGAGCGCGATTATTTCGACGGCAATATCGCACGGCCCTATTACCTGCTGTACCTGTTGAATATCTTCGGCGTGTTCGTCGCCATCCTGCGCCTGATCTTCGGCGATCCGCATCGCAGCGATACGGTAGCGCTGAATCTCTTCTGGACGCTGTACAACCTGCTGATCGTCGGAGCCGCGTTGTGCGTCGCCGCCGAGACCAAGCAGACGCGAACGGCCGTGCGCGTACGCACGCGGGTGCCGATGGCGGTGCGCCGCGGCGGTGCGGGCGCAGTGTTTGATACACATACCGTGGATCTGTCATATGGCGGCCTGGCAATGGCTACGCCGGAGCAATTGGGAGTAGCAGTGGGCGATCGAATCGAAGTGGCGCTGATGCCGATGGAGCAAGCAATCTGGACGCCCGCCACCGTGCGCCGCGCGGGCAGCAATGTCACCACGCTGGAGTTCGAACCCTTGAACCTGCAACAAGAGCGGCAGATCGTCGGCACCATCTTCGGCCGTGCCGATGCCTGGATGGAATGGCGCGATGCACAGACCCGCGACCGGCCGCTGCACGCGCTGGCCTCGGTCGCGCATTTCTCACTGCTCGGCGGGATGCAATTTTTCCGCTGGCTCGGCCAGCAGATCAGTGCCGATGTGCGGCGCTGGATGAGGCCGCGCGCCAGCGGCGCGGCGATGCTGCTCGGCGTGCTGGCCTTGGGTGGCCTGGCGACGTCGCCACCGAGCGAGGCTGCGAAGCCGGTCGATGCCCCGTCACCGTCCGTGGCGGCGGCAGCGCCAGCGGTACCTGCGGCGAAGTCGATGGTCACCACCGATCTGGCGTTCGGCGAAAGCACACGCCAACTGCTGCTCGAAGAGCTCGGCCAGCGTTATCCGCTGCGTCTCGAAACCGTGTTCGGCCAAGCCTCGGTGCCGCTGTCGGTGCGGCGCGATCAAGTCGTCACGCGCGCCAGTCTGCATTTGCAATATGCGCATTCGCCATCGCTGATTCCGCACCTGAGTCATTTGAATGTGCTGGTCAACGACGAGTTGGTCAACACCATTCCGTTGACCGCCGAGACCGCCAGCGGCGGCAGCATCGACGTGCCCTTGAATGCGGCACTGTTCGGCGAGTTCAACCAGATTCGTCTGGAAGCGGTGCAGCACTACACCGATTCGCCGAACGTCTGCGAAGACCCGACGCATAGCAGCCTGTGGAGCATCGTCAGCAATCGCAGTTATGTCAGCCTGAGTCTGGCGCCTTTGGGCGCCGCACCGGCGCTGAGCGCCTTGCCGCGGCCGTTCTTCGATCCGGCCGACACGCGTCCGCTGCACTTGCCGGTGACGTTCGCATCGACCCCGGGCCGCGATGCGCTGACCGCGGCCACCGTGGTCGCATCCTGGTTCGGCGCGCAGGCGGACTATCGCGGCGCCGAATTTCCGGCGCTGCTCGGCGCACTGCCGGCGGGGCACGGCGTGGTGCTGCGCGTCGGCGAAGCCTTCAGCGAGAAATTCGGACCCGGTGCGCAGACGCCGCGCATTCGCGTCGTCGTCAATCCCGAACAGCCGCAGGCGCGGCTGCTGTTGCTGGAAGCGCCCGACGAAGCCGGCCTGCTGCTGGCTGCGCAGGCGTTGGCGCTGGGTGCTTTCGTCACCGATGGCGATCTCGCCGAAGTGCGTTCGGTGACCTTGCCGGAACTGGCGCAACTCGATGCAGCGCCGCACTGGATCGATCCCGCCAGCGCGGTCGCGCTGAAGTCGCTGACGGCCGATCCGATGTCGGTGCGTGGACTGTCGCCGGGTCCGATCGGTTTCGATTTCCGCTTGCCGCCGGACATTTATTTCCTGCGCCAGAGCGGCGCGATTCTGGATCTGCGCTATCGCTATAGCCCGGTAACGGCGGCCGGCTCCTCGCTCAGCACGCTGCTCAACGATGGCTTCCTCGGTGGTGTGGTGCTGGCCGACGCCGGTAAGGCGGGCTTGAGCCGCAGCACCGAAAGTTACGACGAGGCCAAGATGTATTTTCCGGCGAGCCGCTTGGCGCCGCAGAATCGCCTGGTCCTGCAATACCAGTTCCGCCGCAACGTTTCCAAGCCTTGCGAGGACTTCAACAACAATGCGCTCGGCGGCTCGGTCGATCCGGATTCGCAAATGCACTTCGAGCACTACGCGCACTATGCGCTGTGGCCCGACCTCGGCCGTTTCCGCGACGGTGGCCTGCCGTTCACGCTATATCCCGATCTGGCGCGCAGTGCGTTCCTGGTGCCGGAGACGCCGGATGAAGACGCACTGACCGCGCTGCTGACGGTGGCCGGCCATATCGGTCATGTCACCGGCATGGCGGCCTTGCGTGTCACCGTCGACAGTGTCACCGCTGCCGGCAGCTATGGTGATCGCGATCTGCTGCTGATCGGCCGCGCCGGCCAGCTGCCGCAGCTGGTCGAATGGAAAGACGCGCTGCCGCTGAGTTTCGACGCCAATGGCGCCAGCTTGCGCAGCGTCGGTGCAATCGCGCGCTGGCAGGCCGGCATCGAAGGTCGCGATCTGGCGGGTGCGCTGAAATACGCCGGGCGCGTGCTGCTAGATTCAGGCCGCGGCGTCGGTGCCTTGATCGGTGCGGCCTCGCCGTATTCGCGTCAGCACGCCGTCGTCATCCTCACCGCCGGCGATCGCGGACATGTCACCGAAGTGGCCGAAGCCTTGATCGATCCGGCGCGCAACCAGTTCTTCGAAGGCGACCTCTCGCTGGTGCGCGGCAAGCAGGTCAGCGGCTATCAACTCGACACGCAGTACGGACTCGGCGCGCTGCCGTGGAACTATGCGATCCGCCGCTGGCTGGCGCTGCATCCTTATCTGGTGGCGCCGATCGGCATTGTCGTGGCGTTCATCGCTGCGCTGCTGCTGTTCCCGCTGTTGCGTGCGCGTGCGCGCCGCCGCCTCGCGCACACTGCCGCGCCCAAATGAATCGTCGATGAAGCGCCTGTTCGCGGCGGCATTGCTGTCGGTCTGTTGGCCGGCGCTGGCAGCAATACCGGCAGCGCCAGTCAGCATCCCGGCCGACGCGATCTGGCCGGCCTGGCAAAACTTCGCCGAAGCCTTCGTACAGGACGACGGTCGCGTGGTCGATTGGACCGCTGATGCGCGCACCGTATCGGAGGGGCAGGGCTATGCGTTGTTCTTCGCATTGGTGGCCAACGATCGCGCGCGCTTCGAACGCATACTCGCCTGGACCGAAAGTA
>JAQGNU010000129.1 GCA_028291645.1 Nevskia sp. | reverse complement strand
CGGATGGCTTATCAGGGCGAATACTTCGTCGAACGCTACGGCGCAAAAGCGGCGGAACGCACGCCGCCGTTCAAACGCATGCTGGAGATGGGCGTGAAAGTCGGTGCCGGCACCGATGCCACACGCGTCGCCAGTTACGATCCCTGGAATGCGCTGTACTGGCTCACCACCGGCAAGACGCTCGGCGGTCTGTCGCTGTATCCCGGCAGCCACTGCGTCGATCGCGAGACCGCGCTGCAGTTGTACACGCAGGCGAATACCTGGTTCTCCAACGAAGAGGGTTTGAAAGGGCAGTTGGTCGTCGGCCAACTCGCCGATTTCGTGCTGTTGTCGGAGGACTACTTCGCAGTCACCGAAGCGCGCATCCGCCAGATCGTCTCGGTACTGACCGTCGTCGACGGCAGGATCGTCTATGGCGACGATGAGTTTCGCGATCTCGATCCGCCGATTCCGCAGCCGCTGCCGGACTGGTCGCCGGTCAACTTCGGCAGCCGCTACTGGAAAGACAGCAAGTCGGGCGCCGCCGCACAATCGATGAGCGCCTGCGCCTGCAGCACCGCCTGCGGCGTGCATGGACACGCGCACGCGTATGCACACGAAGCGCCGGTCGGCGATGCGGAGCGCGGACAGTTCTGGGGCGCCTTGGGCTGCTCCTGCTGGGCTTTTTGAGTCGGGAGACGCGCAGATGGCGAACAGCGAAGTCGGTCCGCGTCCTGCAACCATCGCGGTGCTGTTGAGCTTCGTCGCTGCTTACGTCGACACCGTTGGCTTCGTCGCACTGTTCGGATTATTCACCGCCCACGTCACCGGCAATTTCGTGCTGATCGGCGCCGCACTCGCGCATGCGCGCGGCGGATTGATCGCCAAGCTGGCGGCGCTGCCGGTGTTCGTGTTGGCGGTGGCGGCGACTACCGTATTTGTGCATGCGCGTGCGCGTGCGGCGAAGCCGGCATTGACCGGCGTGCTGCTGGTGCAGACGTTCTGCCTGCTCGGTTTTATGGCGGTGGGTATCGCGGCATCGCCCATCGTGGATGTCGATGCGCCGCTGGCGGTATTCGCCGGCCTGCTCGGCGTGTGGGCGATGGGCACGCAAAACGCGGCATCGCGTCTGCTGATGGGCGAGTTGCCGCCGACCACGGTGATGACCGGCGGCGTTACCCAGTTCGCGATCGACGTGACCTATCTGTTCGGCATTCGCAGCCTTGCCGACGAGGCCGCTGCAAAAGCCCGTTTGCTCAAGTTCGCACCGCCGATCGTGGCGTTCGCGGTCGGCGCCATCGCCGGCGCGGCGATCTATGCGCAGGCCGGCTTTGGCGCCTTGCTGGTGCCGATCGTGACGCTCTTCGTCGTGCTGCTGTTGCTCCGAGCGGCGCCGCCGGCCGGCCGGAATCCCGCATGAACATCGGCACAGTGCTGCAGTGGCTGGCGCGCGCAGGTTTGTGCCTGGCCTTCGTCTACAGCGGTTTGGCCAAGCTGTTTGACTTCGACAGCGCATTGGGCGAACAGGCGCACTTTGGCTTGTCGCCGCCCGCGCTGTTCGCCACCGCGACGATCGCAGTGCAACTCGGTGGCTCTGCGTTGATCCTGTTTGCGCGCGGCCGCGGTGCCGCGCTCGGCGCGCTGGCGTTGGCTGGATTCACCTTGATCGCCACCTTCATCGGCCATCCGTTCTGGCACGAGAGCGACCGCCAACGCTTCGCCGATCTCAATTCTTTTCTCGAACACTTCGGTCTGATCGGCGGTTTCGCGCTGATCGAACTGGGCGCAATCACCACAACATCGCCGGCGCAGACATAAGCCGGCGCTGCAATCCGCATAGGAGTTTCATCATGATGCGTCTCCGCACGTCGCCTCTCTGCACAATGTTCTCCGCCGCATTGCTGGCACTCGCGGCTGCGCCGGTGCTCGCCAAGGATGGCGCGAAGCCGGCGAGCGTCGGCGTCGCACCGCAATACGACACCACGCATGTCTATGTCGCGCCGGCCGAGCTCGATGCTTTCGTCAACAGCTTCGTCGCCACTTTCGGCGGCCAGCCGTCGAAGCGCATCGTCGCCAATGTCTTGCCGACGCCGAGCAGCACGCAGGCGCAATACGTGTGGACGCCGGTCGGTACGCTGTCGACTTTCGGTTTCGAGACGCCAATTCCGTATCCGTTCGGCGACGAGCGCAATGGCTACCTGGTCACCGACATGGATCAGGCGATCAAGGCGGCACGCGCGGCGGGTGCGGAAGTGATCGTCGAACCGTTCAAGGATCCGATCGGCCTCGATGCAGTGATCCAGTGGCCGGGTGGTGTGAAGATGCAGTTGTACTGGCATTTCACCGCGCCGGCGTACGGAACGCTGGACAGCGTGCCGGACAATCGCGTCTATCTGTCGCGCGATCGTGCGGATGCTTTTGTTCACGCATTCCTGAAGTTCTCGCACGGCAAGGTGGTTGCAGATGATCGCAAGGCCAACGCCGGCGAGATCGGTCGCGCCGGCGAAACCTATCGCTGCATCCGCATCAAATCGGTGTTCGGCAAGATGCAGGTGCTGGTCACCGATGGTCATTTGCCGTATCCGTTCGGACACGAGCTGACTGGCTATGAGGTGAAGAACCTCGGGCAGACGCTCGACAAGGCCAAGGCAGCGGGCGCCAGCGTGCTGTTCGCGCCCTACGACGCCGGCGATCGCGACACCGCCATCGTGCAATTCCCCGGCGGCTATATCGCCGAAGTCCACGATCTGAAGTCGCACTGAGCGCACTCTGCGTAACGGCACGGTATGAAACGGCGCGCCGGCACTGCGTGGATCGTGCTGCTGCTGCCAGCCTTCAATGCGCTGGCCGCGCCGGCGGATCTGTCGGTGCCGCAGATCGATCCGGCCGAGTCGATCCTGTCGGAGTACGTCGCCGAAGCCGCACCCGATCCAAACCCGCCACCGTATACGCTGCTGCGTTACAACGAACGCTACGACTATCTGGCCGATCCGAAGAACCGTACGGACTGGTTCGATCCGGTCAAATACATTCCGCTGAATCCGCACGACCAGCAAAGCTATCTGAGCCTCGGCGGCGAATTGCGCGAGCGCTACGAGAATGCGCACAACGCCGGTTTCGGCACCGGGGCCAACGACAATACGTCCTACCTGCTGCAGCGCCTCAGCTTCGACGTCGATCTGCACGTCGATCAGCGCCTGCGTGTGTTCGCGCAAGGTCTGTCGGGTCTGCAATTCGGACAGCGCGATCGCGCCGCGCCGGTGAACCAGAATCCGCTCGATCTGCAGCAGGGCTTCGTCGATTACGTGTTCGGCAATCCGACCGTCGAAGGTCCGCGGCTGACGGCGCGCGTCGGACGCTTCGAGATGAGTTACGGTTCCGGCCGCTTGATCGCGACACGCGCGGCGCCGAACCTGCCGTTCAAGTTCGATGGTCTGCAGCTGATCGGCGCGCAAGGGCCTGCGCGGATTTATGCGTTCCTGGTGCGTCCGGGGCAGGAATACGAATATCACCTCGACGGCGAGAACGATGCGCAGGCGTTCTGGGGCGTCTACACGACGACACCGCTGGATGGTGCGCGCGCCAATATCGATGTCTACTACCTCGGCCTGCGCGATGCGAATGCGCATTACATCAGCGGCAGCGCGACCGAGCTGCGCCACAGCGTCGGCACGCGCTGGTTCGGCCGCGTCGGCAACTGGAGCTACGACTGGGAACCGGTCGTGCAGTTCGGCAATTTCGGCAATCGCGAAATCTTCGCATGGACCGTCGCCACCGATACCGGCTACACCTTCGCGACATTGCCGTGGCGGCCGCGCATCGGCTTCAAGGCGGATGTCGCCAGCGGCGATTCGAAGGGGCCGGACGGACGCTTCGGTGGGTTCAATCCGCTGTTCTTCAAGTCCGGTTATTTCAACGACGCCAGCATCATCCGGCCGAGCAACGTCGCCGATCTGCATCCTTCGCTGCAGCTGGTGCCCATCAAGGCGATCACCGCTACGCTCGCGACCGATCTGCTGTGGCGTTACAGCGTTCGCGATGGAATTTACGGTCCCAGCGGCAACATCGAATTGAAGCCGGCCGCGGGCTCGCGCTATATCGGCAACACGGCGGAAGCCGCGCTGGAGTGGAAGGCCGGACGTCACATCGCCTGTACGGCGTCCTATGTGCACCTGTTCCCGGGCGGTTATGTGAAAGCGGCTGGCGGCAGTGCGGTCGACTTCTTCGGCAGCTGGGTGACGTTCACCTGGTGAACGCCCGAGTTCCAACCGCGATAGCCCCCACAGTCAAAACGTGCGCGATTCGCTCAATCCTTGTGCGCCGTCTACTATCAAGCTCAGTATCAACGAGGGTTCCAAACGCGGGCACACTGAAGGAAAGCATCCTCATGAAGATTAACAACGCGGTCGTCCTGCTTAGGTCAAGCAAGGCCTGTCGGCATCGCGGGATGTTTACCTCGGCGACGCTGGCCACTAGGCCCGCTTGTACGCGCGATCTGGACGATGGGCGAACCGCTTGAGCAGCATTTATAGTTGGTACGCTGTGATGTGACATCGGGCGCATAGTCAAGTAAGGGGGAAGATCAGTGCTGACTATCGAGTGGGGACGTCTTCATTGGGTCGTGCTCGCTGCGTTTGCGAGCACGCTGCTATTGGCGGGTTGTCATAAATCAGCACCGGAAGCACCGCCGCCGCCGACGGTCGAGGTGGCGAAAGTGCTGGAGCGCAAAGTGCAGGATTGGGACGAATACACCGGCCGTCTGCAGGCGGTGGATTCGGTCGAAATCAGGCCGCGCGTTTCCGGCTATATCGACAAGGTTGCATTCCCCGAAGGGCAATCGGTGAAACAGGGCGATCTGCTGTTCCTGATCGACCCGCGTCCTTACCAGGCCGATTTCGACCGCGCTAATGCGGAGCTGCAGCGTTCCCGAACCCAGCTCGAACTGGCGCACGTCGAACTCGATCGCGTGCAGAAGCTGAAGGATTCCGGCGCAGTCTCGCGCGAGGAATACGACGAACGCCTGAGCGGCTTGCACCAGGCAGAAGCCAACGTTGCTTCGGCCAAGGCCGCAGTCGATTCCGCGCAACTCAATCTCAGTTTTACCCGTGTCACCAGTCCGATCAATGGCCGTGTCAGCCGCGCGGAAATCACGCGCGGCAACTTAGTCAGCGGTGGGCTCAGCGGCGGCACGCTGCTGACCACGGTGGTGTCGATCGATCCGATCTACGTCTACTTCGACGGCGACGAGAGTGCTTATCTGCGCTACGGCCAGATGGCGCGCGCGGGCGAGCGGCCGAGTTCGCGCGATGCCAAGAATCCGGTGCAGCTGTCGTTGATCAACGAGGAAGGCTACCCTCACACCGGCTACATGGATTTCGTCGATAACCAGCTCAATCCACAGACCGGCACCATCCGCGCCCGCGCCGTATTCGACAACAAGGATGGCGTGTTCACGCCGGGACTCTACGCACGCATCCGCCTGCTCGGCAGCGGTGAATACGCAGCGATACTGGTCAACGACAGCGCCATCGGGACCGATCAGAGCCAGAAGTTCGCCTTGGTGGTCGGCGCAGATAACAAGGTCGAGTATCGGCCGGTGAAGCTGGGCCGCTTGATCGATGGCTTGCGCGTCGTGCGCGAAGGACTCAAGCCCGGTGAGACCATCGTCGTCAGTGGACTGCAACGCGTGCACCCGGGCGCGCCGATCACACCGCAGGCGAGCACGATGGGCGTGGCCGACGCGCCGCCGCCGACCGATGCGGCGCCTGCGACCGGCGACAAGCCCGGCTGACGCGCCGGAGCCCAGCCATGAATATCTCTTCGTTCTTCATCGACCGTCCGATCTTCGCGACGGTACTGGCGATCGTCATTACACTGGCCGGCGTGGTGGCGATGCCGCAGCTGCCGATCAGCGAATATCCGGAAGTGGTGCCGCCGACTGTCGTCGTCAGCGGCAGCTTCCCGGGTGCTTCGCCAAAGACCGTCGCCGAAACCGTGATCTCGCCGCTGGAGCAGCAGATCAACGGCGTCGAGAACACGCTCTACATGAATTCGCAGACGCTGGCCGACGGCAGCTATTCGATCACGGTGACGTTCGAACTCGGCACCAATCTGGATACTGCGCAAGTGCAGGTGCAGAACCGCGTTGCCCAGGCTTTGCCACGCTTGCCGGACGTCGTGCGACAGATCGGCGTGGTGACGCAGAAGCGCTCGCCCGACCTGACGATGGTGATCTTCCTGTCGTCGCCGGACGGCCGCTACGACTCGCTGTATCTGCGCAATTTCGCGCTGATCCAGGTGCGCGACGTGCTGTCGCGCCTGAAAGGCATGGGCGACGTGCAGATCTTCGGTGCCGGCGACTACGCGATGCGGCTGTGGCTCGATCCCGGCGCGATCGCGTCGCGCAATCTCACCGTCGAAGACGTGCTCGGCGCGGTGCGCGAGCAGAACGTACAGGTCGCCTCGGGCGTGATCGGCGGTCAGCCGGCGGTGCCCGGCACGCAGTTCCAGTACACCGTCAACACCTCCGGCCGCCTCGATACCGAAGAGGAGTTCGGTGGCATCGTCATCAAGGCGGGAGCGGCCGGCGACGTCACTTATCTGCGCGATGTCGCACGGGTCGAACTCGGTCCGGAAACGTTCTCGCTGCGCAGCACGCTCGACGGCAAGTCGGCAGTCGGCATCCCCGTGTTCCAGCTGCCGGGTGCGAATGCCCTGGAGCTGTCGGACAAGGTTCGCAAGACGATGGCGGAGCTGTCGAAGAGTTTTCCCGCCGGCATCAGCTACTCGATTCCATACGATCCCACGGTGTTCGTACGCAGTTCGATCCACGCGGTGATTCACACCTTGTTCGAGGCGGTGCTGCTGGTGGTGCTGGTGGTGATGGTGTTCCTGCAGACCTGGCGCGCCAGCGTGATTCCGCTGGTGGCGGTGCCGGTCGCAGTGGTCGGCACCTTGGCGGCCCTGCTGCTGCTCGGCTTCAACATCAACGCGCTGACGCTGTTCGGCCTGGTGCTGGCAACGGGCATCGTCGTCGACGATGCGATCGTGGTTGTCGAAAACATCGAGCGCAAGATCGAAGACGGCATGGAATCGCGCGCTGCCGCGCACGCCGCGATGGCGGAGGTGACGCGACCGATCATCTCGATCATGCTGGTGCTGTGCGCGGTGTTCGTGCCGGCCGCCTTCGTCAGCGGGCTCACCGGCCAGTTCTATCGTCAGTTCGCGGTGACGATCGCTTCGGCCACGATCATCTCGACGTTCAACTCTTTGACCCTGTCGCCGGCACTGGCAGCGCTGTTGTTGAAGCCGCGCGACGAGAAGCACGACTTCTTCCAGCGCGCCATCGACCGTGTATTCGGCAGCTTCTTCCGCGTGTTCAATCGTGCATTCGAACGCGGCTCCGCGGGCTATGCGCGCGGCGTCGGCATCGTTACCGCGCGGCGCGGAATCATGCTGATCGGGTTTGCGCTGCTGCTCGGTGCGACTTATTGGATGTTCCAGATCGTGCCAGGCGGCTTCGTGCCCGCGCAGGACAAGCAATACCTGATCGGCTTCGCCAATCTGCCGGATGCCGCTTCGCTCGATCGCACCAGCCGCGTTACGCGACGCATGTCGGACGCCGCGCTCGAAACGCCCGGCGTCGAGAACGCGATCTGTTTCCCCGGCCTGTCGATCAACGGCTTCACCAACGCGAGCAATGCCGCGGTGTGTTTCTTTCCGCTGACGCCGTTCGAGGAACGCAGCTCGCACAAGCTGTCGGGCCCGGCGATTGCCGCGCAGCTGAATCAGAAGTTCTCGAAGATCGATGACGCCTTCATCGTCGCGGTGCCGCCACCGCCGGTGCTCGGTCTGGGCACGACCGGTGGTTTCAAGATGTATCTGCAGGATCGCGCCGCGCTCGGCTACGACCAGCTGTACAAGGTCACGCAAGATTTCCTCGGCGGGCTGCGCAAGCGCAAGGAACTCAATCCGTTTGCGACCTATACCAGCTACCAGATCAATGTGCCGCAGCTCAGCGCCGATGTCGATCGCGTCAAGGCCAAGCGCGCGGGCGTGCCGCTGTCGAGCATCTTCAACACGCTGCAGGTCTATCTCGGTTCGGCCTACGTCAACGACTTCAACAAGTTCGGGCGCACGTTCCGCGTGTATGCACAAGCCGATGCACCTTATCGCATGCGTCCTGAAGACATCGCATTATTGAAGACGCGTAACGCTGCAGGCGAGATGGTGCCGCTCGGCGCAATGGTCAATATCAAGCCGGACAACGGACCCGATCGCGTCGCGCATTACAACGTTTATCTTGCGGCCGATATCAATGGGCAGGCCGCGCCGGGCTACAGCTCGGGGCAGGCCATCGCGGCGGCTGAAGAGGTTGCGGCGACCACGCTGCCGGTGACGATGGGCTACGAATGGACCGATCTGACCTACCAGCAAAAAATCGCCGGCAACACCGCGCTGATCGTATTCCCGCTGTCGGTGCTGCTGGTATTCCTGATCCTGTCGGCGCAGTACGAGAGCTGGGCGCTGCCGCTGGCGGTGATCCTGATCGTGCCGATGTGTCTGCTGTCGTCGATGATCGGTGTGTGGACGAAAGGCTCGGACAACAACATCTTCACTCAGATCGGCTTCATCGTACTGGTCGGACTGGCGTGCAAGAACGCCATCCTGATCGTCGAGTTCGCGCGCGAAAGCTTGGAGGAGGGCAAGGGCATCATCGAGGCTGCTATCGAAGCCTGTCACCTGCGTCTGCGGCCGATTCTGATGACCTCGTTCGCATTCATCATGGGCGTCGTGCCGCTGCTCGTCGCCAGCGGTGCCGGTGCCGAGATGCGCCAGGCCATGGGCATCGCGGTATTCGCCGGCATGCTCGGCGTGACGTTCTTCGGCCTGTTTCTGACTCCGGTGTTCTTCGTCACCATCGAATCGCTGTTCTATCACCGACGGGTACGTGAGAACGAAGTCCCTCGCGTTGGCGGACCAGCGATCGAAGGAGTGCATCCCCATGTATAGGCTGATGCCGTTTGCGGCGGCGGCGGTGCTCGGTGCCTGTGCCGTCGGTCCCGATTACATCAAGCCGGAAGGTGCCGGTGGCGCTGCGGTCGCGCCGAGCTTCGCCAATGTCGCCGAGCCGGGCTTCGCCAGCGGCGACATCGAGCTGCATTTCTGGGAGCGCTTCAACGACCCGATGCTGAATCAGCTGGTCGCCGCCGCACTCAGCAACAACAACGATCTGCGTATCGCGGTGGCCAATCTCAACGCAGCGCGCGCCGCCTATCGCCTCAGCACCTACGATCTTGCGCCGACCGTCACCGCCGACGCCGACTATCAGCGCGCATTGGAAAGCCGCAATCAATTGCCTGGCGCGACGCACGATCAACGCAGCATCACCAATGTCGATGCCGGCTTCGACGCATTCTGGGAACTCGACTTCTTCGGTCGCGTGCGCCGCGAGGTCGAGGAGGCCCGCGCCGGCGAGCAATCGGCCGAGGCGAGTCTGCGTGATGCCCAGGTCAGCGTCACTGCCGAAGTGGCGCGCGACTACTTCGGGTTGCGGGGTTTGCAGGATCAACTCGCGGTGGCGATCCGCAATGCCGATAACCAAGAGAAGTCACTACAGCTGACGCAGGTGCGTCTGGAAGCCGGCCGCGGCAATGAACTCGATACTTCGCGCGCCGAGGCGCAGTTGCGCACCACGCAAGCACGCATTCCGCCGCTGGAAGCGGGCGTCGCCAATATGATCTATGCGCTGAGCGTATTGATCGGCCGCCAGCCCGATGCACTCACCGCACAACTAGCGCCGGTGCAGGCACTGCCGGAACTGCCGGCACTGAGCAATATCGGTACTCCTGAAACGCTATTGCGTCGCCGGCCCGATGTGCAGGTCGCGGAGCGCAATCTGGCCGCGGCGACCGCCGGCATCGGCGTCGCCGTCGGCGACCTATTCCCCAAGGTGACGGTCGCCGGTGCGATCGGCTACAACGCCGGCAGCTTCGGTGGCGTCGGCAACACCGGCTCCGGAACCTACGCGTACGGGCCAAGCATCAGCTGGGCGGCGTTCGATCTCGGTCGCGTGCAGGCGCGCATCCGCGCAGCGCGCGCCAATGCCGATGCACAGATGGCGGCCTACCAGAAATCGGTGCTGTTGGCCTTGCAGGAAACCGAGGGCGCGTTGATCACTTACTCGCGCTCGGCTGCGCGCATGCACACGCTGGAGCAAGCGACGCTGGCCAGCGATAAAGCAGCGCACCTGGCGCGGCAGCGCTTCGAAGCCGGCCTCACCGATTTCCTCAACGTGCTCGATGCGGAACGTGAAGCGCTTGATGCTGAAACCAGCCTGGCGCAGAGCCGCA
>JAQGNU010000124.1 GCA_028291645.1 Nevskia sp. | reverse complement strand
GTTCATCGATGAAGCGGTCGACTACGCCGCACGCCTGCTGCAGGCCGGCGTTGCGACCGAGCTGCATGTGTATCCCGGCGCATTCCACAGCTTCGACGGCGCAGTGCCGACCGCCGCGATTTCGCGGCGTTTCACCGACGATTATCTGCAGGCCTTGCGGCGCGCGCTGCATCCGGCCTAGCGATCGTCTCGCAAGCTGCGCAGTGCTCGTTCGCATGCATCCACACGCGAACGAGCACCGCTGCCGCATGCGCTACTTCGACGCGGTCGCCGAATCGTAGAACGCAGCCAGATCCTGCTTGAACTGTTTCAGCGCCTGCGGATTCAGATACACCATGTGACCCGAGGGGTAATAGGTGAACCTGAGGTTGTCGCGCAGCGCCGGCTCCAGCTGCATGTGGTCGAGGTCGTACTCGGTGGCGAAGAACGGCGTCGCCAGATCGAAGTAGCCGTTGGCCGATAGCACTTTCAGATGCGGGTTCTGGCGCATCGCCAAGGCCAGATCGGCGCCGACGTAGACCTGCGGCAGCGGCCGCTCGCGACCCGGCATCACATGCTTCCAGTCCCACTGCTTGTTGATCTCGCCGTTGGTCGGTTTGTAGGTATCGTCGGTGCTGAACTTCAGTTCGCGTGAAAGGTAATCCTGGAAGCTGCCGACGAAAGCACCGGCGATGCCGGTATCGGAAGGATCGTATTCCGGCGTTTCGCCGGCGGCGTCAACGTCGATGCCTTCGAAGCGCGCGTCGTAGCGGCCCAGCGTGGCGCGCTCATCGCGCAGCAATTCCTTGCGGAAGCGGCTCGGGCTGACGCGCAGCTTGGCCTCTTCCAGATACTGCACGCTCAAGCCGGTGAAGCCGCTCAGCTTGGCGGCGACCGCATCCTGCTCGGCTTTCGACAGGCGCTGCCCCTGCGCCAAGGCCGCCGCATATTCGCCGCGCGCGAAGCCGCGCGCCTGCTCGACGAACGCCGCCATGTCGGCCGGCTTCTGCGGAATCTTGTCGTGATACCAGGCGATCGCGGCGAAACTCGGCAGCGTATTGATGTAATCGTTATCGAGGCCCGGCTGGCGCGAGCCGTAGTTGAGAATCGACGACAGCAGTACGACGCCGTTGAGCGACACCGCATGCTCCTGCAGCGAATAGGCCAGTGCTGCGGCGCGCAGCGTGCCATAGGATTCGCCGAACACGAACTTGGGCGAATTCCAGCGCTGGTTGACGCTCAGATAACGCCGGATGAATTTGTCGAACGCCTTGATGTCCTGATCGACGCCCCAGAAGTCCTTGCCGGTGGCCTTGCCGACCGGCTTCGAAAAGCCGGCGCCGATCGCATCGACGAACACCAGATCGGATTTGTCCAGCAGGCTGTCGGCGTTCGCAATCAGCCGATACGGTGCCGGCGGCGTTGCCGCCGGGCTGGCGGTGTCGACGCGCAACGGCGCCACCGAACCCATGTGCAGCCAGACGCTGGAAGAACCCGGACCGCCGTTGAACAGAAAGGTGATCGGCCGCGACGCGCGCCTGGCAGCATCGGCGCCGCTGTCGGCAACATAGGCGACGTAGAACATGCTGGCCTGCGGCTTGTCGTCGTCGTCGCGGATCAGCAGCGTGCCGGCCGTCGCCTTGTAGGCGATGCTGTGCCCGCCGATATCGGCGCTGTGCTGCGTCACCGCGCTGCGTTCGGGCGGAATCGCCTCCGCCTTATCGTCGCCGTCCTTCGCCTTGTCGTGCTCTTTGTCGGCGGCCTTCGGCGGATGATCCTTGTCGGCGGCTTCGTCCGCGGCGACGGCCAGCGCCGGCAGCGCCGCCAGCAACAGCAACAATACGAGGCGGCGTACCCAGGGATTCAACGGCAGCTTCATCGTGTCTCTCCTTGACCAGCGTGGCAACGGACGCGTCCTTGCGGCCGCTAAAAAACTAAAAACCCTTCAGCATCGCGGCCTGCCGGCGCGCGCCGGATTGACCGCCACCGGCGTATGCGGCAGGGTGCGAATGCTTATTCAATTCCAACGACAGGAGTCTGCCGTGACACTGCACATCCATCTGGTTCCAGTGGTTTCGATCATTGCCGGCGTGCTGATTCTGATCATGCCGCGACTGCTCAATTACATCGTCGCCATTTACCTGATTCTGGTCGGCGTCGCCGGACTCGGCCTGATCCCCGCCAGCGCGCTGTAACCGCAAGCCGCGCAGCGATGCGCGGCGTTTCAACTCGGGATTTTCAGCAGCGTACCGACACGCAAGTCGTCGCCGCGCAGCCCGTTGAACTTGCGGATCAGCTGCACGGTGGTCTGATAGCGCTTGGCGATACCGCCGAGTGTCTGGCCGGTTTCGACGCGGTGCGTTTTCGGCGCGCGCGCGGCGTGCGTCGCCACGCGCTCCGACACCTTCACCGCATGCGACACCCCCTTCGGCTCGTCGGCGGCCGCGACCAGCGTCGGCCCGCTGCCATCGCTCGGGATGCGCAGCGTCTGTCCGGCCCGCACCTTGCCGGCTTTGCGCAGGCCGTTGCTGCCGAGCAGCGTGGCGACGCTGACGCCGTAACGCTGCGCGATCTTGGCCGCGCTATCGCCGCGCTGCACGCGGTAGGTCAGGAACAGCAGCCGCTGACGGTCGAAGCGTTCGTCGGCGCCGAGTGCGGCATAGGCGAGACGGAAGCGTTCGGCGCCGCCGACCGGCACGCGGATCGGATGCGCCGGCGGCACGTACAGCTTGCCGGTAATGACTTCGTCGCGGAACGCCGGATTGAGCGTCTTGAACGTCTGCGGATCGAGTCCGCATAGGCGCCGCAGCGTGTCGTAGCGGATGTAGTCGCGCGTCTCCACCAGTTCGAACGGCACCGGCGCATCGCGCGTCATCTCGCCGAAGTGCAGGCGCCAGTTGCGTTCGACATCGGCGGCGGCGAGGAACTCGGCGTAGTAGTTGCGCGAAGCGAAGCCGAAGCGACGATTCTGGTAGCGCGCGATGATGTCGAGCAGCGAGGTGCCGTTGACGTCGGCCAGCGCGCGCGCCAGACCGCCGCGACCGTAGTTGTATGCGGTCAGCGCCAGCGGCCAATCGCGCAGTGCGTCGTAGTCGTCCTTCAGGTGACGCGCGGCGGCGTCGGTCGAAAACCAGGGATCGCGGCGATCGTCGACGACGTTGTCGAGCCGCATGTAGATGCGCGCCGACGACGGGATGAACTGCCAGACGCCGGCGGCGCCGGCTTTCGAATAGGCATCGAGATTGAACGACGACTCCATCAGCGGCAGCCGCGTCAGCAGTTTCGGCAGATCATAGGACGCGAAGATCTGCTCCATCTGCGGCATGTAGCGTCCCGACACCGCCAGCGCGTGTTGCGTGCGTTCGCGCAGGCCGCGCTGGAAACGCAGCGTCTCGATCGCGTTCTTGAAACGGCCCGGATCGTCGCTGCCGGCGAACATGTTGTAGATGCGGTGCTGTTCGATGCTCATGCTCTGCGGCGTCGCCTGCAGCGCATCGACTTGCAGCAGCAGCTGGCGCGTGGCTTCGCGCGTCTGCATCTCCTCGCGGAAGCGTAGGGAAGCCAGGCTGACCGGATCGAGTACCGCGGCCTGGTCGCGGAAGTCGAGTACGGCGTAGACCTTGCTCAGATCGTCCATCGAATGCAGCACGCTCTGGTTCTCCGACCAGCCCGCGAACACGCGCGTCCAAAATTCGACGGCCGCCTTCAGCGATGGGTAGTGCGGGAACAGCGTCTCTTCCGGCAGCGAGGGCTGCAGCGAAGCGGGCAGCGAGGCTTGCAGGATGTGCGCAGCGTCGATACCGCCGGCAGCGGCTGCGGCCGGCGGCTGCGGCGGTGAATTCAGCACCGGCGTGGTCGCCGGCTTGGTGCTGGCGAGACTGCTCGGGCTCGGCGGCAGTTTGCCGACGGCGGCCGGCACTGCCTGAATCACGATGCTCGGCGCCGACAGCCGCGGTTTCGGCTGATCGACGGCGGCTGGCTTGTCCGCGCTCGCAGCAGCTGTCGGAGTCGTCGCCGCAGGCGTCGCGGACGCAGCAACTGGCGTGGCAGTGGCTGGCGTCGAAGCGGTGGCAGGAGCAGTCGAAAGCGGCGCGGCGTGGTCATCGGCGACTGCCATTGCCGGCAGCACGCTCAACATCAATAACGCCAAACATCCCTTGCCAAACTTCTTGATCGCTGCCCCCGTGCGTCTCATCTATAGAGCGAACCCGAACGGTTCTTCTCTAACCCTAGCAAAATCTTAGCCGTCGGCGGCGCGCGGTTCAATGCGGTGGCCGTGATTTATGCAATGACGGTCGCTATCGCGCGGCAATCCGCTAAGCTGACGCGCAACAACGCGCGCTCGTCGTACCGGCGTTCTACAAGTTCATCCCCCAATTCTCGAACATGGCCCAGCCCTATCCGCCGCTTGAACCCTACCGTACCCATCGCCTCAAGGTTTCCGAACTGCACGAGATCTATGTCGAGGAAAGCGGCAATCCGAACGGCCGCCCAGTGGTGTTCGTGCATGGCGGCCCCGGCGGCGGCTGCGAACCCTGGCACCGGCAGTTCTTCGATCCGAAGAAATACCGCATCGTGCTGTTCGACCAGCGCGGCTGCGGCCGCAGCACGCCGTATGCCGAGCTGCGTGAGAATGGCACCTGGGAACTGGTGGCCGACATGGAAACCATCCGCGCCAAGCTCGGCATCGAGCAATGGGTGGTGTTCGGCGGTTCCTGGGGTTCGACCTTGGCGCTTGCCTACGCCGAAACCCATCCGCAGCGCGTGCGCGGCCTGATCCTGCGCGGCATCTTTCTGTTGCGTCCCGAAGAAATCCGCTGGTTCTACCAGGACGGCTGCAACTGGCTCTATCCGGATGCCTGGGAGCACTATCTGGCGCCGATTCCGCAGGCCGAGCGCGGCGATCTGGTGGCGGCCTATCACCGTCGGCTGACCAGCGAGCATCCGGAAATCCGGCGCGAAGCCGCACGCAGCTGGAGCATCTGGGAAGGTGCGACCAGCAAGCTGATTCCGAGCGACGACATGGTCGCGCGCTACGGCGGCGACAACTTCGCCGAAGCCTTCGCACGCATCGAATGCCATTACTTCGTCAACAACGGCTGGTTCCGCTCGCCGAACCAGCTGCTCGAAGACGTCGGCAAGATCCGCCACATTCCGGGCGTGATCGTGCAGGGTCGTTACGACGTGGTGTGCCCGATCAAGAGCGCCTGGGAGCTGCATCGGGCCTGGCCAGAAGCCGAATTGCGCATCGTTGCCGACGCTGGCCATGCCGCCAGCGAATCGGGCATTCTCACCGCATTGATCGAGGCCGCCGACCGTTTCGCCAAGCTGTAGATCATCTCGATTCGGCCCGGCCTGGGCCCTAGGGAGACGCGCGATGTTGCTCGATCCGACGCTGGCCTACCTGCACTTCCTCAGCATCATCGCCACGGCCGCAACGCTGGTGGCGGAAGCGGTGCTGCTGCGGCCATCGCTGATCGCGCAGAGCGGCCGCTGGCTGGCGCGCGTCGACATCGCCTATTTCGTCGCGGTGATCGCAGCGATCGCGAGCGGCTTTTCCCGCGCAATCTGGGGCGCCAAGGGCTGGGAGTTCTACGCGCACAACCCGGCGTTCCGTTGCAAGCTTGGGCTGTTCATCGTGATCGGCCTGGTGTCGATTCCGCCGACCCTGCAGTTCATGCGCTGGGCGCGTGCGTTCCGTGGCGATCCGGCCTATATGGTGCCGGCCGCCGAGCTGAAACGGGCGCGGCGCTTCGTGCTGATCGAACTGCATCTGCTGGCTCTGCTGCCGCTGTTCGCGGTGATGATGTCGCGCCACCTTTGGTTTTAGAGACTGCACACCTGACAACGACCGTTCGGCGCAGCGCGCGCACCATCGGCGCGACCGCCTTGTCCTTCTAGCCTCCGCGGACGGATAATCGACCCATTCCGACCGCGCCGAAGCGCGGTCAACCCACACGCAGCGCCCGGCACCCAGACCCCGTACTGTGGTGCTGCGCGCAGCCCCCATGGAGGAGAATCCCATGGCCAAGTCGACGAAGTACGTCGCCCGCGAAGCCGATGCCAGCGGCCTCGTACATTACGGCGACGACGAGCATCGCATCTGGCACGAGTTGTATACGCGGCAGCAGCAGGCGATTCGCGGCAAGGCCTGCGACGAGTTCATGCACGGCCTGGAGTTGTTGCAGCTGCCGCGCGACCGCGTGCCGCAATTGGCCGAAGTCTCGAAAGTGCTGCAGCGCGAGACCGGCTGGGAAGTGGCTTACGTGCCGGCGCTGATTCCGTTCTCGGAATTCTTCGCGCTGCTGGCGGCGCGGCGTTTTCCGGCGGCGACTTTCGTGCGCACGCGCGACGAGCTCGATTACCTCAAGGAGCCGGACATCTTCCACGAGATCTTCGGCCACACGCCGCTGCTGACCAATCCCTACTTCGCCGACTTCACCCAGACCTATGGCCAACTCGGCCTGGCGGCGAGCAAGGAAGATCGCGTTTATCTGGCGCGGATGTATTGGTTTACCGTCGAATTCGGGCTGATGCAGAAGCCCGGCGACACGCCGCGCATCTACGGCGGCGGCATTTTGTCGTCGATCGGCGAAACCGCGCATGCGCTCGGCGCCACGCCGCAACGCAAGCGCTTCGATGTCGTCAGCGCGATGCGCACGCCGTATCGCATCGACATCATGCAGCCGCTGTACTACGCGCTGGAGGATCTGCGCGAACTGTACGAGATCACCCAGCGCGACGTCATGGCCGATGTCGCCGAAGCCAAGCGACTCGGACTGTTCGCCCCGCTGTTCACACCGAAAGCCGCAGGCAGCGAAGCACTGCTGCCGAAAACGGCAATCCCCGATCCCGGCGCGCCGACCCAGCGCGCTGCCTGATACGCTCGGCCGCTGCAGCTACGGCGCAGCGGCATGAGCTTGCTGACGCGGACAGCGCAATCACTCATCCGGGCACGGCGTGCAATCGTTGTTCGATACGCCGCGCCATCGGAACAAGGAGAGTTTCATGAATCAGCCCCTGATCAATCCACTCGGCACCGACGGCTTCGAGTTCGTCGAATTCACCGCACCGACGCCGGCCGGCGTCGCCCAACTGCATGCGCTGCTCGAACTGCTCGGCTTCAGCGCCGTCGCACGTCATCGCAGCAAGAACGTCACGCTGTTCCGCCAGGGCGATATCAACTTCCTCGTCAACGGCACGCCGTACACGCACTTCGCGCAATTCGCCGCCGCGCACGGGCCGAGTGCCTGCGCGATGGGCTGGCGCGTCGCCGATGCACCGAAGGCGCATGCCTACGCCATCGCGCAAGGCGCAGTGCCGTTCGATACCAAGCCGGGCTTCATGGAACTGAATCTGCCGGCGGTCTACGGCATCGGCAACAGCGTGCTGTACTTCATCGACCGCTACGCAAAACATAGCAGCGGCGGCACGATTTACGATGTCGACTTCGTGCCGATCGCCGGCGCCGAACAGGCACCGAAAGGCGTCGGCCTGACCGAGCTCGATCACCTGACCCACAACGTCGCCAAGGGCAACATGGACGTCTGGTCGGGCTTCTACGAGCGCATCGGCAACTTCCGCGAGATCCGCTACTTCGATATCGAAGGCAAGCAGACCGGCCTGGTGTCGCGCGCGATGACCGCGCCCTGCGGCAAGCTCCGCATCCCGATCAACGAGAGTGCCGACGACAACAGTCAGATCGCCGAATTCATCCGCGACTATCGCGGCGAAGGCATCCAGCATCTGGCACTGGCGACCGACGACATCTACGCCACCGTCAGCGCACTGCGCGCGCGCGGCGTGGTGTTCATGGACACGCCGGACAGTTACTACGACAAGACCGATGCGCGCGTGCCTGGGCACGGCGAAAACCTCGCGCGGCTGCGCGAACTGCGCGTGCTGATCGATGGCGCACCGGTCGAAGGCATCCTGCTGCAGATCTTCACCAGCACCGTGATCGGCCCGATCTTCTTCGAAATCATCCAGCGCAAGGGCAATGAAGGCTTCGGCGAAGGCAACTTCAAAGCGCTGTTCGAAAGCATCGAGGAAGATCAGGTGCGGCGCGGCGTGTTGAAGTCGGCGGCGGCCTGAATTTCGGCATGATGTAGGAGGCGTTCATGCGCAAATGGATCAGCATTCCGCACGTCGAAGGCCTGGCCTCACGGCAGGCGCATGCCGATCTGCCGCCGGGTACAGTCGAACGCGAACTCGGCAAGGAAGGCTTCTTCGGCCCGGCGACGCACATGATCCATCCGCGGCCGCCGACCGGCTGGAGCAGTTGGGAAGGACCGCTGCGGCCGCGTGCGTTCGACTGCGCGAAACTCGCACACGGCGGTGCTTCGCCCTGGGATGCCGCGCTGCTGCTGCACAACGCGCATTGCGCGTTGCGCTATTGGCAATGCGATGCCTCGATGGATCATCTGGTGCGCAATGCCGACGGCGACGAGCTGCTGTTCATCCATGCCGGCCGCGGTGATCTGTTCTGCGATTACGGCCATCTGGCGATCGAAGCCGGCGACTACGTGGTGCTGCCGCGCGGCACCATGTGGCGGCTCGACCTCGTCAGCGGACCGCTGCAACTGCTGCTGATCGAAGCGAGCAATTCCAGCTATCAACTGCCGGATAAAGGACTCGTCGGCGAGCACGCGATCTTCGATCCGGCGATGCTCGATCTGCCGCGCATCGACGACGCGTTCAAGGCGCAGCAGCACGATGCGCGGGCAAGCACGCCGTGGCGCGTGCAGATCAAACGGCGCAATGCCTTATCGACGGTGACTTATCCATACAACCCGCTCGACGCGCTCGGCTGGCATGGCAGCTTGCATCCGGTGCGGATCAACTTGCGCGACATGCGGCCGCTGACGTCGCATCGCTACCATCTGCCGCCGAGCGCGCACACCACCTTCGTCGCCCACCGCTTCGTCGTCTGCAGCTTCGTGCCGCGGCCGTTCGAAACCGATCCCGGCGCGATCAAGGTGCCGTTCTTCCACAACAACGACGATTTCGACGAAGTGATTTTCTATCATGCCGGCGACTTCTTCTCGCGCGACAACATCCATCCGGGCATGGTGACGCTGCATCCCTGCGGTTTCACTCATGGGCCGCACCCGAAAGCGCTCGGCAAAATGCTGCAGCAGAGCAAGCCGGCGACCGACGAGTACGCGGTGATGATCGACGCACGCGATGCGCTCGAAGTCGGTGAGGCCGCCGACGCCATCGAACTCGCCGACTATCACCGCTCCTGGAGCAGCGCCGCCACCTGACTCCCAGAATGAACCCGGAAATGAAATAAAAACGCCGGCGGGTGGCGCCGGCGTCGGTACCGCTGCAAGCCTGGCGAAATCAGTCGAGCGGCGGCGCGGCTGGCGCCGGATGCTCGGCCTGCCACTGCGCAACCTTGGCTTCGCGCTGCTGGATCAGCGTCGCCAGCTGGGCTTTCTGCGCGTCGGTCAATACTGCGTAGATCTGCGTGCGCACGGCGGCACCTTCCTGCACGCGTGCACTGGCAGCAGTGGCCTCGGCCTGCGCCAACGCAGCGGCGGCACTCTGGTACGCCGCGGTGCCTGGCGTCGCGGTCTCAAAGGCCTTGCGCTGCTGGTGCACCGCTTCCACCTGCGCGCGCATCTGCGGACGCGCGGCCTGCACGATCTGCTTGATGCTGGCTTTCTGCGCATCGCTCAGGTTGAGCTGGCGCAGCTCGTGCCGGAATGGACCGCCACGATGATGGTGCCAGCCTGGCCCATCGGCGCCGGGGCCGGGTGCTTGGGCGAAAACGCTGGTCGAAAGACCCAGCGCGGCCAGCAGGGCCGCGGATACGATCATGTACTTGCGCATGGGGTACTCCTGAAAATGTGGGACGTCTGAACGAATTTGCTTGGGGTTTTGCTTGGGTTGTTGGGCGCCAGTCATTGGACGCCGAGCACGCGTGTAGGATCGTTGCCCTGCAGTAAAGATCGGTAAAGGATCAACCGCCGCGGTTGCGGCGCGGTCTATGTCATCGGAGAGTAGCGCCGCCTAGGCCATTAAGCCGCGTGAGCGGCGCGGTGATGCGCTCTCGAACCATAGGGAATGAACGGTCTGCACGTAACGGAGTTACACAGGAGCAAATGATGCAGCGGTGCTACAACGTGATCCCGCTTGCCGGGGTGTCCTTGCGGCACCGTCGTGCACTCGGCTTATTGGTCTAGGCCCATGTCCAGAATTCTGATTGCCGACGATGATCGCGAGCTATGCGAACTGCTCGCCGAATACCTGCGCCGCGAAGATTTCACGGTCGATATCGCCACCGACGGTGCGGCCGCACTGCAGCGGCTGCGCGACGCCGAGCAGCGCCCCGATCTGCTGATTCTCGACGTCATGATGCCGGGCCGCGACGGTCTCGAAACGCTGCGCGATCTGCGCCTGCAGCATCGCCTGCCGGTGATCATGCTATCGGCGCGCGGCGAGCCGGTGGACCGCGTGATCGGCCTTGAGCTCGGCGCCGACGATTACCTGGCCAAGCCCTGCCTGCCGCGCGAGCTGCTGGCACGCGTGCGTGCGCAGCTGCGGCGCGGCAACCCGCCGACGGCGGAATTGCTCAGCGTCGGCGTGCTGCGGCTGCACGGCGGCGAACGCCGCGCCTATGCGGAAGACCATGAACTGCCGCTGACCGGTGCCGAGTTCGCGTTGCTGCTGGCGCTGGCGCAGCGCGCCGGCGACGTGATCGACAAATCGACGCTGACGCGCGCCGCGCTCGGCCGCGAGCTGGAGCGTTTCGATCGCAGCATCGATGTGCACGTCAGCCGCCTGCGCCACAAACTCACCGAAGCCTCGGCCAAAGCACCGCGCATCGAATCCGTCCGTGGTGCAGGTTATGTGCTGACCTTGGCATGAACCCGCTCAACAGCCCGCTCTACCGGCGGCTGCTGATCGGGTTCGTCGCCGCCAACCTGGCGGCGCTGCTGCTGGGGATTTTCATCGTTGACCGCGTGGTCCGCCGCGCCGAACTGAGCGAGCCGGACTGGACCGAACTGGCGCAGGCCGCCGATCAGGCCTACGAAATGAATGGCGCGGCCGGCTTCGCGGTGTGGGCCGCGGAGCGGCGCCAGGAAGGCATCGACGCGATGCTGTTCGAAAACGAGCGGCCGCTCAGCGAACGCTCGCTGCCAATGCCGCTGCGCGACCTGCTGCCGAGGCTGTTGTCGAACGACGACATCATGCTGCGGCCACGGCCCGAAGTGCGCATCGTCGGCAAAGCTGTTACTGGCGCCGATGGCGTGCGCCGGCAATTGGTGGCGGTGCGCGGTCCGCGGCCGCCGCACGTGCGGCGCCAGACCTTCCTGATCGTACAGATCGTGCTGTCGCTGCTCGGCATCGGCGTGGTCGGCTGGTGGATCGCACGCGGCGTTGCCAAGCCGGTGGAAGCGCTGCGCGGCGCCACCCAGCGCATGGCGGCGGGCGAGCTGTCGGCGCGCGTCGGTCCGCAGTGGACCAATGCGCAGGACGAACTCGGCCAGCTGGCGCGCGATTTCGACGGCATGGCCGGACGCATCGAATCGCTGGTCGCGCACGAGCGCAGCGTGCTGCAGGATCTATCGCACGAATTGCGTTCGCCGCTGGCGCGCCTGCAGCTGATCCTGGATCTGGCGCAGAGCGGCAAGCCGGAGGAAGCGGCGACGCATTTTCGCCGCGGCGAAGCCGAGATCGAACGTCTCGATCGCATGATCGGCGAGATCCTGGCGCTGTCGCGGATGGAGGCTGATCTGCCCGGCATGGAACGCGAGCGGGTGACGCTCGCCGGCTTGGCGCGCGGCCGCGTCGATGCTGCCGGACTGGAAGCGCAGCCGCGCGAACTGCAGCTGTCGATGGCGACCAATGCGACGCCGGCGGTACTCGGCAACGCCGCGCTGCTGGAGCGCGCGCTGGATAATCTGCTGGCCAACGCGATCAAGTTCAGCGCACCCGGCGGCGCCATTGCAGTGAGCCTCGACCAGTCGGCCGGGCGCGCGATCCTGTGCGTGCGGGACCACGGCCCTGGCGTGCCACCCGACGAGATCGCATCGCTGTTCCGACCGTTCTTCCGCGGCTCCAACGCCGAACGCGCGCAGGGCCACGGCCTCGGCCTGGCGATCGTCGCGCGCATCGTGCAGGCGCACGGCGGCAACGTGCAGGCGCTGAACGCCGAAGGCGGCGGTTTGATCGTGAAAATCTCGTTGCCGCTGGCGCTGGAGCATGCGGAGCGTCGCCCTGGATCGCGCAGCGGCTGACTGCGTTGCGGCGCAGTAGAATGGGGTCCGTTTGTCTGCGACACCGCCATGAAGCTTGCGACACTCAAGGACGGCAGCCGCGACGGCCGCATGGTGGTCGTCAGCCGCGA
>JAQGNU010000081.1 GCA_028291645.1 Nevskia sp. | reverse complement strand
TCACCCGCAGACGGCACACTGACCTTCGAAGGCACGGTGACGCTGGCCGAACGCTATCCACAGGCGCCACAGGCACGCGTCTGGAGCGCCAAGCAGGAGCATCCGGCGCGCAACAATCCGGCCGGCGAGCTGTATCAGCACGGCATGTTCCACGGTCCACGACTGCAGGGCGTGCAACATCTGCGGCGCTGGGCCGACGAGGCGATCGAAGCCGACATGCTGGCGATCCCGACACAGGATTACTTCGCTTTCACGACGACGCCGCAACTGCGCATGGATGCCGCGCTGCTCGACGCCGCCGGACAGCTGGCGGCGTACTGGATCACCGAACGGCAGTCCTGGGACTACACCTGCTTCCCGTTCCAGGTGCGCCATTTCACCCAGTACGCCGATCCGCCGCCGGGCGGCACGCGGCTGATCTGCCGCGGCGATCTGCGCATGCTCAACGACGTGCGGCTGGAAGCGCATTTCGATCTGATCGACGAGCAGGGCCGCCTGATCGCGCGCGCCGCCGGTTGGGGCAGCCGCCGCTTCCAGACGACGCAGAATCTCTACCACTTCCGCTTCGATCCGCTGGGCCGCTTCGTCTCGCAGAACTGGCCGACACCGGTGCTGGCGCAAAGCGGCGTCGTCGCGCGCTTGCTGCCGGCCTTTCCGGAAGGCTACTTCGACGAAGGCGGCGGACTGTGGCAGCGCATGCTGGCGAATCTGGTGCTGAATGCCAACGAACGCCAGTTCTATCACCGCCAGCTGCCGCCGTCGGGGCCGCGCCGCGAGGAATGGCTGCTGGGCCGCGTTGCCGCCAAGGAGGCGGTGCGCGAATGGTTGCTGCGCGAGCACGGATTGCGTCTGTCGGGTGCCGACATCGAGATCACCAATGCAGCGAACGGACAGCCGCTGATCGCGCAGATCGCCGGTCTGCCGAGCGGCATTGCAGTGCCGGTGATTTCGATCAGTCACAGCCGGCGCGCCGCCCTCGCCGCCTGTGCGCCAGCCGGTTCCGAACTGGGCGTCGACTACCAGCATCTGGATCGCGTCGATGCCGAAGATCTGATTGCCGGCGCATTTACGGCTGCAGAAACCCAGCGGTTCGTCCGCACGCAAACCAGCATCGATGTGAAGCGCGCCGCGGTCGCATTGTGGTGCGCGAAGGAAGCGGCAGCGAAAGCGGCGGGTTCCGGACTCGAAGGCCGGCCGCGCGACTGGGAAATCGTCGCGGCCGATCTGGAACAGCGCGGCGCACAGAGTCCGACGGTCGACGTGCGTCACGCCGGCATCGAATATAAAGTGGAATTACATTTTGCGAAGATCGCGGTATTCGCATTGTGCTGTCACCGCCCCAACAATAGCGGCCTTGCGCCATTGGCGATTGCAAAAGTAGTTCATTAACTCAGGATCGGCTCACCATGACTGCACCAACCTCCAAGACGCGCACGCTGTTCATCGGCATGGACGGCTGCACTTTCACCGTGCTCGACGAAATGACGCGCGACATCCCCGGCGAAGGCCTGGCAATGCCATTCCTCGCCGGCCTGATGCAGAAAGGTGTGCGCGCCAAGCTGCGCTCGACGCCGAACCCGCTGACGCCGCCGGCGTGGACGTCGATCATGACCGGCAAGGGCCCCGGCGAGCACGGCGTGTTCGACTTCATCCGCGCCGAAGACAAGGGTGGCGACGTCTACTGGACGCTGTACGACAGCCGCGACGTCGATACCGAGATGATCTGGTCGATCGCCTCGCGCGCCGGCAAGAAAGTCGCCGCGCTGAATTTCCCGTTGACCGCACCGCCGCCGAAAGATCTCAACGGCTTCGTCGTGCCGGGCTTCATTCCGGCCAAGCATCTGCGTCGCAACTCGCATCCCGCAACCCTCTTCGAGCGCATCAAGCAGGACGTGCCGGGCTTCGATCCGAAAGAGCTGGCCTGGGATTTCGACAAAGAAAAACAGGCGATGGAAACGCTCAGCAAGGCCGACATGGAAAACTGGGTGCGTTACCACCTGCCGCGCGAAGAACAGTGGTTCAACATCGCCGAGTACATCCTGACCCACGAACAGCCCGACCTGATGGCGGTGATGTTCGACGGCACCGACAAGATCCAGCACCAGGCCTGGCAGTTCGTCGACCCGGCGCTGAAGCCGGCCGAGCCGACCGAGTTCTACACGCGCATGCGCGCAGTCTGCCGCGAGTATTTCGCCAACGTCGATCGCTACATCAAGACGCTGGTGGGACTCACCGGTCCCGACACGCAGGTGTTCTTCGCCTCCGATCATGGCTTCACCGCGACCGTCGAAGTGCTACGCATCAACAGCTATCTGGAAGATCTCGGCTATCTGAAATGGGCGGTCAACGACGGCAGCGATCAGGCGCTGCGGCGCGAAGCCAGCGACTTCGCCAACCTCGACTGGAGTGCCACCACGGCGTACTGCCGCACGCCGTCGTCGAACGGCATCTTCATCCGCGTCGCCGAGAAGCCGGGCGATCCGGGTATCGCCAAGAAGGACTACAACCGCTTCCGCGACAAGCTGATCGAAGAGCTCAAGCAACTGCGCAACGAAGACGGCGAGCCGGTGATCGTCGACGTGCTGAAGCGCGAAGACTGGTTCCAGGGTGCGCACATGAAGGATGCCTGCGACCTGACACTGGTACTGCGCGACAACGGCTTCGTTTCGATCCGCAATCTGAAGCCGGTGGTG
>JAQGNU010000080.1 GCA_028291645.1 Nevskia sp. | reverse complement strand
ATGGAACGCTTCGCACTGTTCTGCGGCTTCTGGGCGATCTGGCTGATTCCGACTGGCGTGCTGCTGATCTCGCTGCTGCTGGCCGCGCTGCCGGCACCGAAGAATGTCGATCGCCTGGTCGGCAAGGGTCCGCAATCGCTGTTCATGCGCGGCTTCAAGGCAGTCCTAGTGTTCATCGCCAGCCTGACTTTCGGCAAGCGCGCGCGCTTTACCACGGTCTTCGTCGCGATCCTTGCGGTATTCGCCACCTATACCGCGCTGCAGATCAAGATCGGCAATCCGACCGAGGGCAGCAACCTGTTGTGGGACGATTCCGAATTCAATACCGCAGTGCGGCAAATCAACCGCAACTTCCCCGGCGTCAACACGCTGGAAATCGTCTTCGAGGCGAAGAACCAGCGCGATCCGAACCGCGTCGACCATCAGGCCGACACGGTGATGAGCATGCTGCGGCTGCAGGGTCTGATCGAGGACGCACCGAATCCGCCGCGTGCGACGCTGTCGCTCGGCGACTATCTGATGGAAGGCAACCGTCTGTTCGCCGGTGGCGATCCACGCTGGATGCCGCTCGATCCGCGTAATGATGCGGTCAACGCCGCTGCTTCCGCGGTGCTGATGGGCAGCAGTCCGAAAGCGTTCTCGAACATCATCGACTTCGAACAGCAGAACGGCACGGTCTCACTGTGGTTCAAGGACAACAAGCAGGACACGGTCGACCACGCGCTGGCGGAAGCACGCAAGGCCGTGGCTACGGTGGGTGCGGATCATCCTTCGTTCCTGATCCGGCTCGGCACCGGCACGATCGCGCTGCAGCAGGCGATGAACAACGTCGTCGAGCGCTTCCACTGGGTGATCCTGGCCTGCCTCAACGTTGTCATCCTGCTCGGTTGCAGCTTTGCCTACCGCTCGTTCATCGCCGGCCTGATCCTGCTGATGCCGGTGAACCTGTCGACCCTGATTCTCGGTGCGTCGATGCATTTGATGGGCATCGGCCTCGATATCAACTCGCTGATGGTGGCGTCGATCGGTGTCGGCGTCGGTATCGACTACGGTATTTATCTGCTGAGCCGCATCTGCGAGGAATACCACGCGCACGATCGCGACTGGGGTCGCACCATCACCGCGTCGCTGACCACCACCGGCAAGGCGATCATGTTCACCGCGTCGATCATGTTCATCGGCATTCTGCCCTGGTACTTCCTGTCGAGCCTCAAGTTCATGGCCGACATGGGCCTGCTGCTGGTGTTGATCATGTTGATCAACATGGTGCTGGCGCTGGTGGTGCTGCCGCTGCTGGTGTATCTGATCAAGCCGCGCTTCGTCGCGCGCAAGGACTTGCTGGTCGGCGAGGGTGTGGATCTGTCGCTGTACGTCAGCGCCGACGACGAGGTTGCGCCGACGCCGGCAGTCGCAGGAGCCTATAAATAGCGGTCGTGGTAAAAGTCTTGGAGATGTCAGCCGAGGTGACGAGCGTAGCTGCGCTGCAACTGCTGGGTGGTTTTGGACGTAAGGATGATCGAGGTACGTCAACAAGTACCGCGCGCTAGCGGGTAGTCGGCAGGAGCCCTACCCAACGGCATTTCTGGTGTGATTCAGGAGAGAAGAAAATGCATATCAAAAAGTACGACTTCAATTACGGCCGTCGCGCCCTGCTGGAAAAAACCCTGAAAGGCGTCGCCGGAGCCGGTGTGCTGGCGCCGCTGTGGCCGCTGATCGCGAACGGCGCCGATACGAGCAAAGCCTATCCGGACGAGCTCACTTCGATCGAGATGTACACCAAGGGCAAGGTCAAGGTCGGCGACCTCATTACTGCTGCCAATGTCGACGCGGTGAAGGATCTGCTCGATCCGATCGCGTACAACCAGGTCAAGACGATGGGTCGCAAGATCACCATCGTGAAACCCACCACCGATGCCGGCAAGCTGTTCCAGGCCGGCTATCTCGATGCGACGCTGCGCAACAAGGGCAAGGCCAAATTCGACGCCAACGGCAACATCATCACCGCCGAAGGCAAACCCTGGATCGGCGGCAATCCGTTTCCGGATGCGAAGACCGGCAACGAAGCCATCGCCAATCTGACGCTGAGCTGGGGCCGCCACGACTTCGACATCTATGCGATCCGCGACTGGGATATCGCGCCGACCGGCGAAACCGCCTACCAGTACGACTTCGTCTGGGCCGAGTTGAACGCCACCGGCCGCACCGGCAAGGCCGGCCCTTACCTGCCCGGTAAGGAAGACATCCTGCGTTTCCAATCGGTCTGGTTCACATCGCCGCAGGATACTGCGGGTACTTCGTTCCTCAACACCTGGTACTACGACCAGCGCAAGTTCCCCGACCTGATCGGCTACCTGCCGGCGTTCCGCCGCGTGCGTACGTTCCCGGCCAACCAGCGCTTCGAACCGCTGGTTTCCGGCGTCACCATCTTCCTGTCGGATGCATGGGCCGCCGGCGATCCGATGCTGACCTGGGGCAACTACAAGATCATCGAGCGCAAGCCGCATCTCGGTGCGATCTCGCAGAACTGGTATGGCGGCCGTCACGCCAACTGGGAACGCCCGGTGCATGGCGGACCGAAAGGCCAGACCTTCTTCGAAACACAGATGGAGCTGATTCCGGAAGTGATCGTGCTCGAAGCTGAGCCGGTTGGTTATCCGCGTGCGCCAGTCGGCAAGAAGCGCGTCTACATCGATGTCCGCAATCAGATGTTCGTTGCCTACATCACCTTCGATCGCCGCGGCGAAATGTGGAAGTCGTTCGAGCCGGGGTTCTGCCAGTACATCGACGGCAATACCACGCTCAAGGACGCCTCCGGCAATCCGGTCTGGAGCTGGACGCACGTGATGACGCACGACATCCAGTCGAATCGCATGAGCCGCTTCGTACAGGCGCGTGAAGTCACCGGCGGCTACAAGAGCGCCTACGACGACGGCGGCCAGGACGTCTACAGCAAGTACCTCACCAGCCAGGCGATTCAACGTCTCGGCGTGGGTTGATGCACCTCGCCCGACCGGCCCGGTGGCCGGTCGGGTTTTGCCACTTCGCGTGCTTCAAGCAAGAGCGCTTCGCGCAATGAAAAATCTGCTTAAGATGATGAGTCTCGTCGCTGCTGCCGCGGCTGCGGTCGCGCTGAGTAGCGCTGCGTCGGCGACGGCGCAGCCGAGCAGCGGTATCGAGGTGATCACCTCGGGCACGGCGCATCAGGCCCTATTCGCGATCGCGTTCGACGGCCAGGATGGTGTCGCGGTCGGCGCCGCTGGCGAGATTCAGGAAACCGCAGATTCAGGCAAGAGCTGGAAGCGGCTCGATGCGGCACCGACGCCGCTGGCCTTGCTCGGCGTCACCATCAATCAAGGTCATCGCATCGCGGTCGGCCAGTCCGGCACGGTGCTGACAAAAGATGCAGGCGGCCCCTGGACCAAGGTCGACGCCGGCACACCGGGGCGTCTGTTTTCGGTCAGCCTCAATTCGAAGGGCCGCGCGGTTGCGGTCGGCGAATTCGGTACCGTGATCAAGTCCGAGGACGGCGGCAAGACCTGGACGACGCTGACGCCGGACTGGAAAGGCGTTGCCGAAGAAGGCGTGCAGCCACATCTGTATGCGGTGACGGTCGATGAAGACGGCTCGATCACGATGCTCGGCGAGTTCGGCATGATCCAGCACTCGACCGACGACGGCGCCAGCTGGAAGCTGGTGCACAAGGGCGATGCTTCGCTGTTCGCAATTCACGTGCGCAGCGACGGCGTTGGCTACGCGGTCGGTCAGGCCAGCACGGTGCTGCGCACCGTCGATCACGGCGCCAGCTGGACCGAAGCCAACAGCGGCGGCGGTGCGGTGCTGCTCGGCGTGCGTTCGTCGCCGAGCGGCAAGGTGTTCGTTACCGGCATGCGCGACATGATGCTGAGCGATGACGACGGCAAGACCTGGCGTCACGGCGCCGGTGCCGACCTGGCAACGACCTGGTATCAGGGCATCAGCATTCCGACCGGAACCGACACCGTTCTGGCGGTTGGACATAACGGCAGAATCATTCGTATCGGCGGCTAGCGGCGCTACGCCTGCGATTCGGGAGCAGGCGCGTTTCAAGGCTTAAAACTAAAGAAACAATTGCAGAGCTAAGGAGGGGAGATGGAGATGAGCACTAGCAAATTGCGCCTGAATCTGTGGTTGGGCGCGGGTCTTCTGGCGGCAGCGACGTCGGTGTTTGCCCAGGACGGCACGACTGCGGCGGCCACTGCCGATACGTCGAGCCCCGCTGCGGATGCGTCCAGTACACCGGCGCCATCGGCTGACACTGCCGCTACAGATAGCGCAGCAAGCACGGATGCTTCGAGCGCACCCAGCGAACCTGCGAGCGTGTCCGATTCGGGCAGCTCCAGCAGCACGAGTTCGGGTGGCGGCTTCCTCCGCGGCCTGATGCCGGAATTCGATTTCAATATCGGCGGCTTCCTGCGCCCGGAAGTGGCGATGTCGACGCGCGATGCGGACGATCCGGACAACGAGCGCGGCAACGTCTACAACGGCGTCACGGTGACGCGCCACGTCGGCGATCCGTTCACCAACTACGGTCCGATCCTGCCGAATTCCGCGCTGCTGCAGAATCCGATTCTGGGACCGATCCTGAAGCTGATTCCAGTGGTCAACGGCCAGATTCCGCTGGTCAACAACGTGACTCGGCCGATCCCGGTATCGAATAACGTTTTCAATTACCACGTGCTGCGTGCCGAGCTGGAGCTCGGGCTGAAGTTCACGTCCGACTTGAGCCTGACCGCGCGCCTGCGTGCGATCGGCGATCCGGGCAATTACAGCGATTTCAATGCCGCCAGCGTCAACAATCTGCAGGGCGGCATCAGCGGTGGACTGCCCGAAATCTACGGCGGTGCGCCCAATCTGTTCCAGTATCACGTGCAGGGCAGCAAGCATCCGAATCCGCTGGAATGGGCCGGCCCGAACTACATGGTGTATTTCCCGGCGCTGTTCCTGGATTACAACCATGGTCCGCTGGATATCCGTGTCGGTAACCAGCAGATCGCATGGGGCCAGGCGATCTTCTTCCGCGTGCTCGACGTGCCGGATGGTCTCGATCTACGGCGTCACTCGATTCTGGATTTCGCCTCGGAAGAATTTTCCGACAAGCGCGTGCCGGCACCGGCGGTCCGCATCAACTATCAGATCAACGACGACATCCTGGCGGATGCTTACGTGCAGAAGTTCCAGCCGACCGTGTTCGGCAATCCGAACACTTCGTACAACGTCATTCCCGATCAGTTCACCGTGCAGGACATGTACCACACGGATGGTGACGATAAGTGGAACAAGCTGAGCTATGGTCTGCGCCTGCGCGGCACTTTCGGCCAGTTCGGTGCGCAGCTGATTGCGGTGCGCCGCTACAACCCGGATGGCGTGTTCCGCTGGACCAAGTCGAACGTCAACAAGGATCTGCCGAACGACAATCCGCTGGGCATCGTCGAAAACACGCTCAACAACGGCGTCACGCCGAACCCGCTGGGCGGCGGCTATCCGGCGGGGACCACCGGCGAACTGCTCGCCAACAGCGCGTTCGAAGCTTCGCCGGGCGGCGTCTACTCCGCGGACGAATGGTTCCACTACGCTGCGCGCGTGCGCCTGAACGGCATCACCGGCCTCAACAAGGGCATCACCGATTTCCCGTCGACTGCGTCCTTGCTGGCACGTCCGGCGGCGAATTTCGGTGCGGCGCATAACGAGCTGGATACGTTCTTCACCGCCGCCGGCGGCAGTCTGCGTGGTCACGTCGCGCGTGAATACTTCCAGGAAACCAACCTTGGTGGTGGTGTCAGCTACGTCACCGAAGGCACGCCGGGTTCGATTCTCGATCAGTTGATCATCAACATCGAGGCGACCTATACGCCGACCCGCGTGTTCACCTCGCCCGATCTCGGCAAGGACTTCCTGAAGGAAGACAACATCGTCAGCGCCCTGGTGCTGGAGAAGTATCAGCGCTTCTCACAGAACTTCCCGGCAACCTACATGGTGCTGCAGTACATGCACCGTACGCACGACGATCTGGTCGGCCGTTCGCTGAAGGGTTATGGCGGCAAGGACAGCTATAGCGACGACACCACGTCGGCGACGCCGGGACTCAAGGGTGGTTCCAACTACGTCGTGTTCGCGTTCCAGCAGCCGTTCCCGAACCTGGTCTGGCGTGCCGACTTCGCGATGCTGTACGACCCCGAAGGCGGCATCCTGGTGCAGCCGGCGATACGCTGGAAGCCGAACGGTACCTACACCGTCGAAGCGTTCTACAACTATCTGAATGGCCGCCTCGGCAGCAATCCGAACAACAACCTGATTTCGACGCTGGATTTCGCCAACGAAGTCACGGTGCGTTTCAGCTATCAGTTCTGATGCGGACCTTAGGTGCATCGCCCTCCCGCACGTAAAGCAATTCGCCGGCGGCTCAAGCTCGAGCCGCCGGGAATTTTCGTACAAGGATTGAAAGGGCGTGCGCAATACACCGCGTCGGCCGCTCTGCCGCAACCGCCGCAAGGACGCTCGGTTGGGCAGGATGATCGATGCGTTTGATCCGTTACGACCACGACTTCAGCCGACGCCATTTCCTGAAACAGCTGGCGACCGGCGCCACCGGCGCCGGTGTGCTGATGCCGCTGTGGGATGCAATCGCCGCGACCGGCGAAATCAGCAAGGCCTATCCCGACGAACTACTGTCGATCGAGGCCTATACCAGGGGCAGGATCAAGGCCGGCGACGAGATCAGCGCCGCCAACGTCGAGCACGTCAAGGACTTGCTGGAGCCGATCAAATACACCCAGATCGCGACGATGGGGCGGCGTCTCAAAGTCGCCAAGACCACTACCGAAGTGATGCGGCTGAGTCCTTGGGAATATCTCGAGGCAACGGTGCGCAATCGCGGCCTGGCCAAGTTCGACGCGCGCGGCAATGTCGTCGCCGCGGCCGACGGCAAGCCCTGGATCGGCGGCAATCCGTTTCCCGACAGCCAGTCCGCACTCGAACTGTTTGCCGGCCTGACCTTGAGCTGGGGCCGCCACGACGCCTCGTTCTATGCGATCAAGGAAACCGATCTGTCGGCCGCAGGCGAGCCGCTGTTCCACTATGACGCCGGCTGGGCCGAGCTGTCGCCGATCGCGCGCATCAGCATGAATCCGAAGCCGTACTGGACCGGCCATGAAGACAAGCTGCGTTATCAATCGATCTTCTTCGCCACACCCGACAGCGTCAAGGGCACCTCCTTTCTCAACGTCTGGGCCTACGACCAGAGCACGTTCCCGGACCTGTACGGCTATCTGCCAGCGTTCAAACGCATCCGCCAGTTTCCAACCGACCAGCGCTTCGAGCCGCTGATTCCGGGTTCTTCGCTGTATCTGTCGGATGCCTGGGCGGCGGGTGATCCGCTCTATACCTGGGGCAATTACCGCATCGTCGGGCGCGGCCCGGCGTTGGCGGGCGTCTGCGGCGACTGGCATTCGCAGGACGCCAACTGGGAGCGTCCGGTGCATGGCGGCCCGCGCGGGCAGACCTTCTTCGACACGACGGTGGAACTGGTGCCGGAAGCGATCGTGGTCGATGCCGAACCGGTCAAGTTCCCACGCGCGCCGATCAGCAAGAAACGCGTCTGGTTCGATGCACGCACCTCGCTACCGATCGCGATGGTGTCGTACGATCGGCGCGGCGAAGTCTATCGTTCGTTCGACGGTGCCTTCGCCCTCTACGAAAACGGCGGAAAATCGGTGATGGACGGAAAACATCCCTACTGGTCATGGACGCACGTTCATGCCTTCGATCTGCAGACCCAGCGGATGACGCGGCTGCAGCAGGTGCGCAGCATCGGCAACGGCCACACCAGCCGCGCCAACGATCCCGACATTTACGATCGCTACCTGACCAACAACGCGCTGATGCGGCTGGGGAGTGCCTGAATCGTGACTACTGGGATCATGTCAGCTACCGACGGCGCCGCCGCGTACGGCGCGGCAGACGCAAGTCCGGCGAAGCTGAAAGCCAAGCCCCGCTCAAAGCCCGCGCGCAAGCGCGACACCGCGGCGGAATTGAAGGAGACCCTGGCCGAATACCGCATCATTTTCGACAACGCGATCGTCGGCATCTGCTTCACGCGTGAGCGTGTCATCGTGCGCTGTAATCGCCGCTTCGAGGAAATGTTCTGTGCCGAGCCGGGCGAACTCGACAACACACTGGTGCGCTGCCTGTATCCGTCCGAAGAAGCGTTCCTCGAAATCGGCCGCCGCGCGATGGAGCACCTGCACAAGAACAACAACTATTCCGACGAGCGCGTGATGCGGCGCAAGAACGGCGAGTTGTTCTGGTGCAATGTCGCCGGCAAAGTGCTTAGCACGCGGCATCCGTATCGTCAGGCGATCTGGATTTTCCAGGACATCTCCAAGCGCAAGCGCGCCGAGGAAGAACTGCAGCGCGCACACGAGCGGCTCGAGCAGCGCGTGCAGGAACGCACCGCCGAACTGAACGAAGCCAATCGCGCGCTGCGCTCGGAAATCGTGCGGCGTGAGCGCACCGAGGAAGCGCTGCGTGCGAGCCGCGAAAAGTATCGCGTTCTGTTCGAGACGTTTCCGATCGGCATCTCGATCACCGATGACGCCGGCAACGTCATCGAGATCAATAAGACGCTGGGCCGCATCAGTTCGCGTTCGATGCAGGCCAAGCTGATGCGCGAACTGCGCACGCCGGGTGCGGCGCTGATTCATGCGGATGGCTCGCCGGTCAGCCGCGAACAGCTGCCGAGCGTGCAGGCGCTGGAACAGCAGCGCGTGGTCGCCAACGTCGAACTGGGCGTGCGTTATCCGAACAATAAAGTGCGCTGGTTCAGCGTCACCGCCGCACCGATTGCAGTGAAGGGCTATGGCGTGGTGGTTGCGCATGCGGAGATTACCGAGCGCAAGCAACTCGAAGAACTCGACCGCCGCAGCCGCGCCGAACTCGCGCACGTGTCGCGCCTCAATACGATGGGCGAGATGGCCGCCGCCCTCGCGCACGAACTGGCGCAGCCGCTCAGCGCGACCTTGAACTATCTGCACGGCTGCCAGCTGCGCATGGAATCGAAAAACCACGATCCGGAACTGCTGCGTTCGGCGATTTCGCAGGCGATCAGCCATGCCGAGCAGGCCGGCGCGATCGTCAAGCACATGCGCCAGTTCGTGCGTCGCGCGGAACACGAGGCGGTGCCGACCAATCTCAACACGACGCTCGAAGAGATGGTCGGTTTCCTCGATTTCGAACGGCGCCAGCATGGCGTTCAGGTCGAACTCGATCTGGATGCCGAACTGCCGCAGGTGGCGGTCGATCCGCTGGAAATGAAGCAGGTGATGCTGAACCTGCTGAAGAACGGCATCGAAGCGATGTGCGAAGTCGCGGAAGGCCAACGTCAGCTGCGCGTCACCAGCCGCCGTCTCAACCGGCGCTGGCTCGAGATGAGTTTCGCCGATCGCGGTGTCGGTATCGGCAAATCCGATCTGGCACAGATCTTCAACCCGTTTTTTACCACCAAGCGCAACGGGCTTGGCCTCGGACTGGCGATCTGCCGGTCTATCATCGAAGCGCATGGTGGCCGTCTGACGGCCGCCCGCAACGTCTATGGCGGCGCGAGCTTCAGCTTCACCCTCCCGATCGGAAAATGATGACGCAATCGATTTCTCAAAAGAGCCAGACCGCCGCCGCACGCGACAGTGAACAGACCGTATTCGTAGTCGACGACGAGGCGGCGGTGCGCGATTCGCTGCGCTGGCTGCTGGAATCGATCCGCCTGCGCGTGGAGACGTTCGACTCGGCCGAAGCGTTTCTGCAGACGGTGCGCGCCGAGCGCAGCGGCTGCATCGTGCTCGACGTGCGCATGCCGGGCCTGAGCGGACCCGAACTGATGGACCGGCTCGGCCGTCTCGGTGTGGCATTGCCGATCATCTTCCTGTCCGCGCATGGCGACGTGCCGCTGGCGGTGCGCGCGATGAAGGCAGGCGCCTTCGACTTCATGCAGAAACCCTATAACCATCAGCAATTCCTCGAGCGTGTGCAGCAGGCGCTGAAGCACGATGCGAAGAATCGCAACGAGCGCCAGCGTCACGATCACCTCGCCACCACGCTGGCGCGGCTGACCACGCGCGAACGCCAGATTCTCGACCGCGTGGTCGGCGGCATGAGCAACAAGCTGATCGCGCGCGAGCTCAACCTGAGCCACAAGACGGTGGAAGCGCATCGCAGCCGGCTGATGCACAAGATGGGCGTCGGCAGCTTTGCCGAACTCTTGCAGCTGGTGTTGACGCAGGGCGATCCGAAGCCGCATTGAACCCTGCGTGGTTCTGATGCAGGGCTAAGGAATCCCTGAAGAGGCATTACTGCGAGCGATATACATTCAGTACCTCGCCGGTCGCGCGGCATACGTCCGCCGCCGGCGAGCCGCCGCCGCCTTCCGGCGGCGGAGAACCGTAGACGTGCCAGATCTCGCCCTGCTGCTCGGCCTTGAACGGCTCGAACTTGGCCATGTCGTCCGACGTGAATTGCTTGATCAGCGCCGGCTTTGCAATCTCGATCGCGGCGAATTCGGAAACGACCACGGGACTTCGGCCGGACGCCAGCGGCGGACAGAAATCGGCAGCCTGCGCGCTGGCCGCGCAGAGCGACAACAGGAGGAACGCTGTAATTCGCATGGGCATCAAGCTTAGATTAACGCTTGTGGCGCTTAATACCACGTCGTGTTGATCCACTCGTTAGAGTTGCTTCTTGAGAGTCAACATAACTATCCAGAAGTCTGCGAATCATTCGCTGGTACTGGGTGTGATGCTTCGAGGCTTCGGACTTGAAGAACTCGACACTCTTTTTGCTCAAAGCGAGCGTGACCTTTACGCCTTCATCCCGGAACGCAAGTTCAGCAGGAGAAGGGAGAAAATCCGGAACGATCTCGATCTTGCCGATCGGTTCATTCGTGTATTTGATTCTGTCGCTCATAAATCGACTTTCCTTTACGCCAGTAGCCGGCGCCGAATATGCGGATGGCGCCATCCCGATAAGTGAAGCGGACGGTTAGAACGCCGCCTTTGACCAAGCCGAAGCAGTAAAACCGCGCCTCAGTCTGGCTATGCTCCAAGTCCCGGGCGATGACGCGATGCGGATCAGCGAAGGCGTACTGCGCTTCAACGAAGGAGATTCGATGCTTCTCCTGGTTGGTTTGGTCCTTCTCCGCATCCCATTCGAAACGGCCCTGACTCATGTGTTGAGCCTAACATGTAGCCATATAAGCAGCCATATTCGCATCTGGCTTACTCGGTGCCGGTACGCCATCGTCGGTAGCGGCTCAATCGCCGCCGGTTCTGGCTGCTCTGCCGGGCCTGAATTTGCTGGTTTTGGGGTTTGCGGGCGCCCCGGCCCGTCCCCAAATGGCCTTATGTAGGGCAACCCCTAAACCCCTTGGTGGCCGTCCTACTGTTGGGCGCGAAGGGCCTCCGCCATAGTTCTCCCGTCCAATCATCTTGGCTGTTTGCTGGTCTGCGAACGGTCTCAAAGCCACAGGGGGAGAACCATGGCAATGCTGGTTAGTATCGACAACGGCGGCACACTCACGGATGCCTGCGTGATTTACGGCTCCAAGGTGTTCCACGCCAAAACACTTACCACGCCGCACGACCTCACCAAGTGCTTCACCGAGGTGCTGAAGGAAGCGGCGCGCAAAATCTATGGCGAGCCGCGCCTCGGTGCGCTGCTCGAGGAAGTCGACTATATCCGCTACTCGACCACGCAGGGTACCAATGCGGTGGTGCAGCGCATCGGTCCGCGTCTCGGTCTGATCGTCGCCAAGGGCAGCAATACCCAGGCGCTGATCCGCAACGACGACGAGCAGGAACTGTTCGACGTGATGGTCGGCGAACGCATCGGCGTGCTCGATCTGAAGCTCGACGGCGAAGCCTTCGACAGCAACATCAGCACCGTCATCAATCAGCTGATCTCGAAAGGCGCCAACCGCATCGTCGTCAGCTTCAGCGGCAGCGCGCTGGTTGCGGACGAGGCGCGCGTCAAGCGCATCACGCTGCTGCGCTATCCGCGCCATCTGCTCGGTGCGGTGCCGATCCTGTTCTCGCATCAGCTGTCGGACGATCACGACGATGCGCGCCGCACCTGGAGCAGCCTGCTCAATTCGTTCCTACATCCGGCGATGGAGCGCTTCCTCTACAACGCCGAGAACGTGCTGCGCGAATATCGCGCGAAGAATCCGCTGCTGATCTTCGGCAACGACGGCACTTCGTCGCGCGTGGCGAAATGCATCGCACTGAAGACCTGGGGCTCGGGTCCGCGCGGCGGCATGGAAGGCGCGAAGGCGATCGCACAGCATTACGGTCGCAAATCGGTCGTCACGATGGACATCGGCGGCACCACCACGGATATCGGCGTGGTCGAAAATGCCAGCGTGCGCGAACGCCGTTGGGGCCAACTCGAATCGATCGGCATCTCGTTCCCGTTGAGCGAAGTGGAAAGCCTCGGCGCCGGCGGCAGTTCGGTGTTCAGGGTGGTCGGCGGCAAGATCGTGATCGGACCGGAGAGCGTCGGCAGTGCACCCGGACCGGCGTGCTTCGGCCAGGGCGGCCGCCAGGCGACGATCACCGACGCCTATCTGTTGATGGGGGTGCTCGATGCGGATTCCTACTTCGGCGGCAATCTGAAGCTGGATGCCGCACGCGCACGCACGGCGATCGAAGAGAACATCGCCAAGCCGCTCGGCATCAGCGTCGACGAAGCGCTGGTGAAGATGGAGCGTGCGTATGAAGCGCGTATCGCCGGTGCGATGAAGCCGTATCTGCACGATGCCGCCACGACCACCTTGCTGGCATTCGGCGGTGCCGGTCCGATCTCGGCCTGCGGTGTGGCCGCGCAGCTCGGCATCAATGAAATCATCGTGCCGCGACTGGCTGCCGTGTTCAGTGCTTTCGGCATCGGCTTCAGCGACATCGCGCACAACTACGACAGCGCGCTGTCGGAAATTTCCAACAAGGGGTTGTCGTCGGCGCTGGAAGGCTTGCAAACCCGTGCGCGCCGGGACATGTTCGCGGAAGGCTTCGATCTCGAGGAATGCACTGTCGACCGTGCGGTCAACTTCAGCCGCAAGGGCGAGGAAGCCTCGCATCATCTGAACGGCGAAACCAAGTTGCCGGCCGGCATCAAGGCTGCCGACAACCCACGCGTGCAGGTGCGGGCGACCAAGCGCATTCCGCATTTCTCGATGAAGCCGCTCGACGGCGCCAAAGCGACGGCGGCCAAGACCAGCCGCAAGCGCGGTGCGCTGCAGCTGTATCGGCTGGAAGACATGAAGGCCGGCGAGCACGGCGCTGGGCCGGCCATCATCGAGGAGGAGTATTTCACCTGCCAGGTACCGCAAGGCTGGCGTTTCAACATCAACGAAAACCACGACATTGTGCTGCAGCGCGAAGGCGTGCAGGCCGCTGTCGCCAAGACTGCCGGGAGCAAGAAGAAATGAAAGTGCCGATGACCGAATACCTGGAAATCGATCTGGACGCCGAGTTGTGGCTGTGTCGGCGCTGCGCGCACAAGGTCGGTTCTGCGCGCGCCTCCTACAAAGAGGGACTGCTGGTGTACCAGCGCGATCCGCGCGAGATTCATAAACCGATTCTCGATCCGGAACTGTACGAATTCACCTTCGCGCCGGACCCGACCTGGCAGCAGATCATCGAGTACTACTGCCCGACCTGCGGCGTCATGGCCGAAGTCGAATATCTGCCGATCGGCCACCCGCCGATGCACGACATGGACTTCGACCTGGACGCGCTGAAGCAGCAGTGGAGCAAGCGCGAGCCGCTCACCGAAGCTCAATTGGCCGGCCCTTCGCCGTCCGCGTACGAACGGAAACGACACTCCCACAAACGTACTCCGGGAGGGAGATAAGCAATGAAACGAGTCGCAGTCGATATCGGCGGAACCTTCACCGATTGCTTCCTGGTCTGGAATGATCAGTACATCCAATCGAAAGCCCTGACCACCCACCACAATCTCTCGCTCGGTTTCCGTGAAGCGCTTGCCAGCGCTTGCGCGACGCTCAACATCGAAGTCGAGGATGCGCTGTCGCAGGTTGATTCGGTGCGCTACGCCACCACGCTCGGCACCAATGCGCTGATCGAACACAAGGGGCCGCGCGTCGGCCTGCTGGTGTCGGCCGGCTATGAAAGCATCGTGCCGATCTCGCGCGGTCGCGGTTACGGCGAAGGCCTGGATTCGCGTGCGCAGCAGGATCTGCCGGCGGCGAACCGCCCCGACGCGCTGGTGCCGATTCCGATGATCGCCGCGGTGCGCGAACGTCTCGACGCGGTCGGCAATGTGTTGATGCCGCTCGATGAAGACGATCTGCGCGAAAAGATCCGCGGCCTGGTCGGCCGTGGCGCGCAGGCCTTCGTCGTCTCGCTGGTCAACTCGGTGACCAACCCGGTGCACGAGCGCCGCGTCGAGGAAATCCTGCTGGAGGAATATCCGGAGCACATGCTTGGCGCGATGCCGGTGGTGCTGTCGCACAAGGTCGCCGGCCGCAAGGGCGAATACGTGCGCACCTCGTCGGCGATCATCGACGCCTTCCTGCACGACGTCATGTATCACGGCCTCAGTTCGCTGGAACTGAATCTGCGCGAGTCGCATTACTCGAAGCCGATGCTGGTGATCCACAACTCCGGCGGCATGGCGCAGCTGAACTCGACCGACTCGCTGCAGACGATCCACTCGGGTCCGGTCGCCGGCGTCAGTGCGTCCGAGCATCTGGCGGAACAGGCCGAACTCGGCAACGTCATCTGCACCGACATGGGCGGCACCAGTTTCGACATCGGCCTGGTCGTCGGCGGCGGCGTCAAGCATTACGACTTCAACCCGGTGATCGAACGCTGGCTGGTCAGCGTGCCGATGATCCATCTGGTCACGCTCGGCGCCGGCGGTGGTTCGATCGTGCGTTACGACCGCATGCACAAGACCGTGCAGGTCGGTCCGACCAGTGCCGGCTCCGATCCGGGCCCGGCCTGTTACGACCGCGGTGGACTGGAGCCGACCGTAACCGATTCCGATCTGCTGCTCGGCTATCTGGCGGCGGACAAGTACGCCGGCGGCCACATCAAGCTGAAAACCGCGCGCGCCAAGATGGCGATCGAGGAAAAGCTGTGCGACGACCTCGGCGTGTCGGTGATCGAAGCGGCGAAGATGATCAAGCGCCGCGTCGACGCCAACATGGCCAACGGTATCTTCGAGGAGCTGCGTTCGCGCGGTTACGATCCGCGCACGTTCACGATGATGGCCTACGGCGGCAACGGTCCGCTGCACGCCTGCGGCATCGCCAACGTGCTCGGCATCAAGCGCATCCTGGTGCCGCCGTTCTGTTCGGTGTTCTCGGCGGTCGGCGCCGGCAACATGCATCAGCTGCACATCCACGAGCGTTCGCTGTTCATGTATGTCTACGACAGCAATTCGCGCAAGCTGTTTTCCGACTACGAGAAGTTCAACACGATCGCGGCGGAGCTGGAAGCGGCCGGTACCGAAGATCTACTGCGCCAGGGCATGCGCAAGGAAGACATCAAGCATCGGCTCGAAGTCGATATGCGCTACGGCAACCAGCTGGTGCAGACCACGGTGGTCGTGCCGGGCTCGCGCCTCAACAACATGGACGAGGTGATGGCGCTGATCCGCCAGTTCTCGCTCGACTACGGTCATCGCTTCGGAAAAGGTAGCGAAGCGCCGGAAGCCGGCATCCGCATCAACACCGTGCGTTCGGCCAGCTATGTCGAGATCGAGACGGTGAAGTTCGACGACCTGCGTCCGAAAACCAAGGGCAAGTCGAAGCCGAAACCGACCGGCAGCGTCAAGTGTCACTTCGTCGGCATCGCCGAGCCGCTGGAGACCGCCGTTTACGAAATCGCCGATCTGGAAGTGGGGCAGACCATCGCCGCACCCGCCGTGGTGATTTCGCCGACCACGACTTATCTGGTCGAGCCGGAATGGCGCCTGGAAATCGGCGAGAACGGTGCGGCCTGGTTCCTGCGCGGGGTCGACGTGCTCGGCGCGGGCGTCAAAGAGAAAACGGTTGCCAAGAAAGTCAGCGTGGCCTGAAGGGCCAACCAACAGATTAGGAGCAATTTATGGGTAAGGTAGAAAAACTGGGCTCCGCTGATCGCGAGCAGATGCTGATCGATCAGTTTCTGTCCGACAACGTGCTGTTCCTCGGTCCCGATCCGGAAATCATGGAGCATCATGATCTCGCCCCGGCCACCGCGCTGGAGCGCGATGCGATGGCGAAGGAGAAGGATCCGGAAGTCTTCACGCTGATTCGCGACCGCCTGCAGGCCGGTTGCAACGAAGCCTTCGAAATGCTGGAACAGATGGGTGCCGCGCCCGGCGCCAAATGGGGTGACTTGATCACCGGCGTATTCACCGCCAGCGGCGATCTCGCCGTGGCCAGCACCGGCGGCGTGCTGCTGTTCGCCTCGCTGGTGCATCACCCGATCAAGTACATCAACAAGTATTGGACCCGAGAGCCGACGGTCGGCATCCGCAAGGGCGATGCGTTCATCCATAACGATGCGCGTTTCGGCAACATACACAACACCGACCAGAGCCTGCTGCTGCCGATCTTCCACGACGGCAAACTGGTGCTATGGGCCGGTGCGACGGTGCACGAAGGCGAGAACGGCGCGATCGAGCCGGGCGGCATGCCGTCAGCGGCCGAGAGCGTCTACGAGGAAGGGCTGAAGATGTCGCCCTTCAAGATCGTCGAAAACTACGAGCTGAAGAAGGATCTCGTCACCTTCCTGCAGAACTCGGTGCGCGATCCCAAGCTGCAGTTCGAAGACCTCAAGGTCAAGCTGTTCGTCTGCCGCCGTCTCGAAGAGCGCATCTATGCGGCGATCGACGAGTTCGGTCTGAACGCGGTGGTCGCGGCGCTGCGCGGTGGTCTGGAAGACACCAAGAAGGAAACGCAGCTGCGCCTGACCGAGTGGCCCAACGGCACCGTGCGTACGATGGTCGTCGCCGACGGTACGCTGCGCGAAAACGTGATGATCAAGATTCAGCTGGCGATGACCAAGCTCAACGACGAGTTGATTCTCGATTTCCGCGGATCGAGTCCGGAGTTCGCCAATCGATGTAACAACACCGTGCTGTCGTCGTTGAAGGGCATGTTGTGCCAGTTGTTCCTGATGTTCATCTGGCCCGATCTGCCGCGCAACCAGGCGGTGTTCGCACCGATCCGCGTGATCACCGACAAGCGCTCGGCGCTGAACTCCTCGTACCAGACGCCGAACGCGGAAAGTATGATGACGTTCTTCCCGGCGTTCACTGCCGCGCAGCTGGCCTGCTCGAAGTTCCTCTACGGCAGCCCGTCGAAGTACACCAAGGTCATCGCGCCCTGGCACAACATGATCCGCACCTTCATCTGGGGCGGCCTCACGCAGCACGGCGAGAACGTCGGCAACCTGTGCGCCGATCTCAACGGCATGGGCGGCGGTGCACGCGTCGATCAGGATGGCGAACACGCCATCGCGCCGATCTTCGCGTCGATGGCCGATCTCGGCGAACAGGAACTGAACGAAGAAGAAGTCCCGTTCATCCAGATCGTCTCGAAGAAGCTGCTGCGCGACAACCAGGCCTTCGGCAAATTCCGCGGCGGCCAGGGCTACGAAATGATCGCCAGCACCATCGGCAACACCATGTGGGGCTTCATGGTCTGCTGCATCGGTTCGAAGATGTCCTGCACGCCGGGCCTGTTCGGCGGCTATTCGTCGCCGACCTATCCACTGTGCAAGGTCAAGGGCGTCGACGTGCTGAACATCATGAAGAACGATCCGAAGAAGTTCGAATTCTCGATCGCCGACATCATGAACAAGCAGCCGTTCGCAGGCGCGCGCTACAGCTCGCACCACTCCGGTCTGCAGTTCGAGATTGCCGAGCGTGGCGAGTTGTACATGATCACGCAGGGCAGCGGCGGTGGCTACGGCGACGTGCTCGAACGCGATCCGGATCTGGTCATCAGCGATCTCGAGCAGGATCTGATCTCGCACGAGACCGCGCGCGAAATCTATCGCATCGTCTACAACCCGGAGACGCTGCTGCTGGATCGCGATGCCACCGACAAGGCGCGTCAGGCCGAGCGCAACGCGCGCAAGAAGCGCGGCTTGCCGTACAAGAAGTTCATCAAGTCCTGGGTCACCGCGGAACCGCCGGCAAACCTGCCGTTCTACGGTTCCTGGGGCGACGATCCGAAGACCATCTATGCCGGTCCGTTTGCCGGGGTGCCGCGGCGCAAGATGAGCGCGTCCGAGATCGAAGCGATCATGATGCCGAACCCGCGCGACGTGCGTATCGCCCAACTCGAAGCGCGCCTCGCGGAATGCGAGAAAGGCAGCAAGAACGGCAAGAGCAGCGGAGCGCGAAAAGGCTGATATGACAGCGTGCATCGTCGGCTGGGGGCACTCCCGGTTCGGCCGCTCGCCGGACGATCTGGAGACGATGATCGGCAAGGTCACGCGGCAGGCGATCGCCGACGCCGGCATTGAAGGTGCCGACGTCGATGCGATCTGGCTGGGCCATTTCAATGGCGGCTTCGTGCCGGAGATCTTCTGCTCGTCACTGGTGCTGCAAGCCGACGATGGCTTGCGCTGGAAGCCGGCGACGCGGGTTGAAAATGCCTGCGCCACCGGCTCTGCCGCGGTGTTCGCCGCGATCGATGCGATCGATGCCAAGCGCGTCAAGATCGCACTGGTGGTCGGCGTCGAGAAGATGACGGCGATCGCCGGCGCGGAAACCACCCGCGTGCTCGGCAACGCCAGCTATATCAGCGAAGAAGCCGCGCGCGGCATGACGTTCCCCGGTTTGTTCGGCGAGATTGCCGAAGCCTATTTCGCGCGTTACGGCAACCATGCGGAAACGCTGGCACGGATTGCGGCGAAGAATCACGCCAACGGCGCGCGCAATCCACTGGCGCACATGCAGAAGGATCTCGGCTTCGACTATTGCAATCGAGTTTCGGAGTCGAATCCGTTGATCGCCGGGCCGCTGCGCAAGACCGACTGCTCGCTGGTGTCGGATGGTGCGGCGGCGCTCATTCTCACCGATGAAGCCACCGCCAAAACCATGCGCAAGGCGGTGCGCATCCGTGCCCACGTGCAGGTCAACGATTACCTGCCGATGTCGCGCAAGGACATCACCGCGTTCGAAGGTCCGCGCCGCGCGATCGGGCAGGCCTTCGACGCCGCCGGCATCGATGTGCAGGACCTGTCGCTGGCCGAAGTGCACGACTGCTTCACGATGGCCGAACTGCTGATCTACGAGGCGATGGGGCTGGCGGAGCGCGGCCAGGGTGCGCGCGTGATCGACAACGGCATGGTCTACGCCGATGGCGCGCTGCCGGTGAATCCTTCCGGTGGACTCAAGGCCAAAGGACATCCGATCGGTGCCACCGGCGTGTCGATGCACGCGCTAGCGGCGATGCAGCTGTGCGGTGAAGCCGGCGAGATCCAGGTGCGCGATGCCGAGCTTGCAGCGGTGTTCAACATGGGCGGCAGCGCGGTGGCGAACTACGCCAGCATCCTGGAGCGCGCGGCGTGAATCTGGCGCAGTTGCTGGTGCGCACTGCGCAGGTGTTCGCCGATCGGCCGGCCTTGTATCTGGGCGACCAGCTGGTTTGCGATTACCGCGGACTCGAGCAGCGCGTCGCGCATGTCGGCGGCTATCTGCGGCAGCGGCTGCATCTGCAGCCCGGCGATCGCGTCGGCATTCTGATGAGCAATGTTCCGGAATATCTGGAAGTGCTCTACGGCTGCTGGTTCGGCGGTCTGGTGGTGGTGCCGATCAATGCCAAGCTGCATCCGAAGGAAGCCGAATACATTCTGTGCGATTCCGGTGCCGCGGCCTTGTTCGTATCGGCCGATCTCGCGCCCGGCATGGAGCCGCTGCTGAGCGGCCTGCCGGATTTGCGCGCGGTGCTGACGCCCGGCACGCCGGAATACAGCGCGCTGTATCGTGCCGAGGCGCTGACGCAGGCGGCGCACAGCGAGCGCGACGACCTCGCCTGGCTGTTCTACACCTCGGGCACCACCGGCCGGCCGAAGGGCGTGATGCTGTCGCACGGCAATCTGCTGACGATGATTGCCTGCTACATCGCCGACATCGACATGCCGCAGGCGCAAGACAGCGTGATTTACGCCGCGCCGATTTCGCACGCCGCCGGCATGCTCAATTTTCCGCACGTGATGGCCGGCGCTGCGCACATCGTGCCGGTTTCCGCCGGCTTCGATCCGGCCGAACTGGTCGAGCTGGCGGCGCATCGCGGCAAGCTGTCGATGTTCGCGGCGCCGACGATGGTCAAGCGTCTGGTCGACTACATCGAAGAAAGCGGCAAGGGCGCGTCCGGCTTCAAGACCATCCTCTATGGCGGCGGTCCGATGTATCTCGAAGACATCCGCCAGGCGCTGCGCGTGATGGGCGATTGCTTCGCGCAAATTTACGGCCAGGGCGAAACGCCGATGACGATCACCGCGCTCGGCCGCTATCACTACCGCAACACGCGCCATCCGCGTTACGAGCAGCGGCTCGCCTCGGTCGGCGTCGCGCAGAGCTTCGTCGAGGTGCGCGTCGGTGATGCTTCCGGCATGCCGATCGCGGTCGGCGAAACCGGCGAAGTGCTGGTGCGCGGCGCCAGCGTGATGATGGGTTACTGGAACAATCCGGAAGCCACCGCGCGCGCAATCCGCGACGGCTGGCTGTTCACCGGCGACATGGGTGCGATGGACGAGGACGGCTTCCTGACGCTGAAGGATCGATCCAAGGACGTCATCATCAGCGGCGGTTCGAATATCTATCCGCGCGAAGTCGAGGAAGTGCTGCTGCAGCACAAAGACGTGCAGGAAGTGTCGGTGGTCGGCCGGCGCGATCCGGAGTGGGGCGAGGTAGTAGTGGCGTTCGTGGTCGCACGGCGTGGTGCGGCGCTGCACGCGAAAGAACTCGACGCGCTGTGCCTGTGCAATATCGCGCGCTTCAAGCGGCCCAAGCACTATCGTTTTGTCGAAGCGCTGCCGAAGAGCAACTACGGCAAGGTACTGAAGACCGAGCTGCGCGAACTGCTCGCGGCCGAGGCGGCCGCGGTGCCGCAGAAGATTCAGGCGGTCTCGTAAAGCGTCACCACGCAGGCGCCGCCGAGCCCGAGGTTGTGCTGCAGCGCCATGCGCGCGCCTGCAACCTGGCGCACGCCGGCACGGCCGCGCAGTTGTTCTGTCAGCTCGAAGCACTGCGCCAGACCGGTGGCGCCGAGCGGATGACCCTTCGATAGCAGGCCGCCGGACGGATTGGTGACGACCTTGCCGCCGTAAGTGTTGTCGCCGTCCCAGATGAATTTCTCGGCGCCGCCTTCCGGCGCCAGGCCGAGGCCTTCATAGCTCAGCAGTTCGTTGGCGGTGAAGCAGTCGTGCAGTTCGCAGACGTCGATGTCCTCCGGGCCGACGCCGGCTTCTTCATAGACCTGCTGCGCCGCCGCCTTGGTGAGGTCGTAGCCGACCACCTTGATCATCGAGCGCTCGTCGAAAGTCGAGCGGAAATCGGTGGTGATCGCCTGCGCGCGGATCGTTACATCGGCATTGATGCCGTGCTTTTTCGCGAAGGCTTCGCTGACCAGCACCGCCGCCGCCGCACCGCAGGTCGGCGGGCAGCATTGCAGGCGCGTCATCAGGCCGTGGATCACCGGCGAGGCCAGCACTTCCTCGACCGTGACCAGATTGCGGAAGATCGCGCGCTCGTTGTGCTCGGCGTGGCGCCGCGCCTTTTCGGCGATCTTCGCGAAGGTCTCCGGCTTGGTGCCGTGCTGCTTGGCGTACTCGCCGCCGGCGCCACCGAACAGATGCGGCGCCATGAACGCTTCCGGCGCCGGATCGATCTCCTGCGCCAGCCGCGTGAATGCACCAAGCGGACTAGGACGATCGTGATACATGTCCTGTAGCGCGCCGGGCGCCATCTGTTCGAAGCCGACCGCGAGCGCGCATTCGACCGCGCCGCTGGCGACCGCTTGCCGCGCCAGGAACAGCGCGCTGGAACCGGTCGAGCAATTGTTGTTGACGTTGATCACCGGAATGCCGGTCATGCCGACGCGATACAGCACCCGCTGCCCGCAAGTGCTGTCGCCGTAGACGTAGCCGGCATAAGCCTGCTGCACCAGCTCGTAAGCGATGCCGGCATCGGCCAGCGCCTGGCTCACGGCGGTCGCACCCATCACGTCATAGGGCGCGCTCTTGCCGGGTTTGGTGAACGGAATCATGCCGACGCCGGCGACTACGACCTTGCCTTTCATGGGAATCCTCGCTAATCCGGGTACCGTCGATTGCGGTGTACCGCTACTCTAGCTGCGGACGACCTGCGATAGACCCTCCATCCGGGTAGTCCTACGAATCGTTTGAGTGCTAACCCTAGCCATAGGGCTGATGACAGCGCAGAACCGAGGAGCAGAGGCATGATCAAGCTGGTCTACTGCCTGCGCAAACGCGCCGACATGCCGGAAAAAGAATTCCGCCGCTACTGGCGGGTGGATCACGCGCCGCTGGTGACGCGTCTCGCGCAGGCGATCCGCGCGAAGAAGTACATCCAGAGTTACACCGTCGAGCCTGAACTGAACGCGCTGCTGCTGGCCTCGCGCGGGCTTGCCACACCTTACGACGGCATCACCGAAGTCTGGTGGGACGACGCCGACAGTCTGCGCGCCGCGCTGGCATCGAAGGAAGGGCAGGCGGCCTTCGCCGCGCTGCTCCAGGACGAGGCCAAGTTCATCGACTTCTCGCAGTCGCGCGTGTTCATCACCGAAGAGCATCCGATCTTTGAACACTGAGACGCTCGGCTGCATGCAGCAATGGCGACCGCGAGTCAGCCCGACAGGCGCTATCGATTTGTCGGTCACGCCCCACTAAGATCGGCGTGCGGTGACTCGACGCGGCGGTAGTCGCGCCTCGCCTGACTGCATCGCGGGGAGATAAAGAAATGGATTGGGACGACCTCAGGTTCGTACTGGCCGTGGGCCGCGAAGGCGGACTCGCCAGAGCGGCGCGCATTCTGCGGATCAATCATTCGACCGCGCATCGAAAACTGGCGGCGGTCGAACGCAAGCTCGGCGCGCGGCTGTTCGAGCGACAGCGTTCCGGCTACCGGCTGACCAAGCAAGGCGAGGAGATCTGCAGCGCGGCCAAGCGCATGGAAGTCGAGGCGCTGGCGGTCGAGCGGCAGATCCTCGGCACCGACCAGAAGCTCTCGGGCAACATCCGCGTCAGCACTTCGCAACTGGTCGGGCTCTATCTGTTGCCGGAACTGCTGCGGCACTTCGTCTGCAAATTTCCGGAAGTGAAAGTCGAAGTTTCGATCAGCGATCAGTTCGCCGATCTCGGCCGCAGCGAAACCGATGTCGTCATCCGCGGCACTTCGGCGCCGCCGCCGACACTGGTCGGCCGCCGCATCTCGTCGATTCCATACTGCGCCTACGCGCATCGCAGCCTCGCCGACCTCAACAGCCTGCGTTCGCTCGCGCACTACGAGTGGGTCGGCTTTGCCAGCAGCGATGAACACGCACCGCTGACGCGCTGGCTGCACGACATCGCGCCCGGCGTGCGCTGCCGCTACGAGTTCGATTCCGCCGCCGGCGTACGCGAAGCGGTGGCGCGCGGCCTCGGTGCCTCGGTGCTGCCCTGCTTCACCGCAGATCAGATTCCCGAGCTGACGCGCATCAGCGACGTACGCATCGAGCCACACTTCGATCTATGGATACTCAGCCACGCCGACCTGCGCCGCAGCGCACGCGTGAAGGCTTTCATGGGCTTCATGTACGGCGCACTGACCTCGTCGCCGTATATGGAGTCGTCGCGGCTGAATAGTCGGGGGCAGGCGTTTGATTGAACTGACGTAGGATTGTTCCGGTAGCTTGGATTCGAGTAGAGGTAGAGTAGAGTCGGCGATGTCATCTATCACTTACGGTCGCCAGGAGGGGGCATGAATCCAATTTATGACCGGCACGGTCAAGTAGTAGCTTGGCTAGACGAAGAGAACATCTATCATCTCAACGGCGCGCACGCTGGAGTAGTTGATGACGATAACGTTTACGGACACAGAGGCAAACATCTCGGTGTTTTAGATGACGGCTTGTTCAGAGATCATCGAGGTGGCGCCGTCGCATTTCTTGACGGAGCGACGGGTGGACCAATGTTGCCAATTCCGAGAATTCCCCCGATTCCTCCAATACCTGCAATTCCTCCCATTCCGGCAATTCCATCTATTCCCCCCATTCCGGCAATCCCATCACTAGGTTGGGGACAAATAGGGTGGCAGCAGTTCATCAATGCGTAGCGCTCAGCAAGGCTCTAGGTACTGAGCTCTTCGCGAGGGGACATGGCTAACTTGCGGAGAGGAAAAACCAAGGCCACGCTGGAATCATCTATTGATTCAGCATTGTTAGCCGTCGAAATCTATAACAAGCCGCGTACGACTTTTCGTAGCGAAGCGTTTGTCGCGTTGATGGTGATGGCATGGACTCGTCTTCTTCATGCGTACTTCAACAACTCTACCGGCGATCGCTACTACTATAAAAAGAAGGGGCGATACGAATTGATAGACGGGGAACGCAGAGCGTGGGAGCTAGGGACATGCATAAAGAAGTACGGAAAATTGTCCGTTCCAGTTGAGAAAAATCTCCAGTTTTTCGTAATGCTCAGGAACAAGATTGAGCATAGGCATATTGATAAGCGCGAAGTTGATGCGCTGATTTTTGGCGAGTGCCAAGCGCTGCTTTATAACTACGAGAATCTATTGATCGCCCTGTTCGGACATCGATACGCACTCAACGAGGCTCTTGTATACAGTCTTCAGTTTTCGCATTTGCGAACACCTAGGCAACAACAAGCTAACAAATCCGCTCTTTCAAAAGATCTCGCGGATATTGTCGAATACGTCGAGAAGTACCGAACTAGCTTGGATGAAGATACCTACAACGCTCAAGAGTACAGTATCAAACTGATCCAGATACCGAAGATTTCAAACACCAATCGAGCCGACGCGGCAATTGAGTTCGTCAAATGGGATGAGTTAAGTCCAGAAGACCGCGCCGCCTACGATCAAATCGTGGTCATTGTAAAAGATAAGAGAGTGACGGTATCGGCAGCAAATGTTAAGCGCTTAAAGCCAAACACAGTTGTTGAAAGAGTGAACGAGCATCTAGGGCGAGTCGCACTGACGACAAATCTTCACGTAACGTTGTACAAAGTATTTCGCATCCGCCCACCAAACGGGGCTGATGATCCGTTTGAAACAAACACCGAGTTTTGTTTATTTGACGAAACTCACAGTGACTACGTCTATCAGGATGCGTGGGTTGAGTTCCTTGTGCATTTTCTCCAGACATCTGGACTGACTCCGGCGCAACTTCGTCTTAGCGAGCGGAGTGGGGAATCTCTCGACATTGATCAGCATAGAGCCTAATGCGTTGCTGAGCTTTGTCAGACATTCGCTTTGGAGCAGAATCTCATGGCCAATATTTGCAGTCAGCAAGGACGTGGGTTTTTATACCTTCATTCGCTCGTAAAATCGATTGCTTCGAAGCGTAGTGCAGTAGTAAACCCCCCATCAATCGCAATGTCCTGCCCGGTGATGAACGACGCCTCGTCGGATGCAAAGAACAGCACCAGGCTGGCGACTTCTTCGACTTTGCCGAAGCGTCCGAGCGGCGCCATCTGCCGATAGCGCCGCGCGAACTGTGGTTCCGGCATGCCGGGGCTGCGCCATCTAGGGGTTTCGATAATGCCGGGGCAGATGCAGTTGATGCGCACGTTCGGACCGAAGCGTTTTGCCAGCTTGCGGGTCAGGCCGATGACGCCGGCTTTGGCTGAGCTGTAAGCCTCGCTGGCGAAGTCGAGGCCGAGGCGTGCGCCGGCGATCGAGGCGTTGTTGACGATCGCACCGTGGCCCGAGCGCGCGAGCAGCGGTGCGGCTTCCGTCGCCGCGGCCCAGTAGGCCGACAGGCCGCTTTCGAGCATCAGGTTCCAGCGCTGATCCTCGGTGTAGTCGGCGCTAGGATTGGTCATCGCGTTGTTGAACAGGATGTCGAGCCCGCCGAGCGCGGCGTCGGCATCGTGCACCGCGCGCCGCACGTCCGCCCGATCGGTGACGTCGAGATGGCGGTAGTGCGCGACAGCGCCGCTTTCGCGGATTTCGCGCACCACCGTTTCGCCCGCGGCATCGTCGATGTCGGCGATCATCACGCGCGCGCCTTCCGCGGCAAATCGCCGCGCGGTGGCGGCACCGATGCCCGATGCGCCACCGGTGACCAGCGCCGACCGACCTTCCAGCTTGCCTTGCTTGCTCATGCTGTCCTCTGTACGCATCGATGCGTTCTAAGCGGTTTGCGGCCGCGGCTGGCGACCCTTGAACAGCTCTTCCAGCGAATGATCGCAATCGCAGTCGTACGGCCGGCGCGCCTTGACCGCTTCCTTACGCATTTGAGCGGCCTCTTCACGGTCCGCGCGCAGCTGCGGGTAATGTTGATTGAAGATGCGATCGGTGTAGGCGCGCAGATTGGCCTTCGAATTGGCGTAGTCGATGATCGGCCCCGGGAACGGCGTGAACATCAGATGCACCAGGTTGGAGTACAGCACCGCGTCGACTGAGCTCGGTTCGTCGCCGTGGAAGTACGGCTTGTCGCCGAGGAAATCCGATACCGCATCGATCTGCGTATACGCCAGCGTCTCGACTTCCGCTTCGGAATTGCGGCCGGCGCCGTGGTTCCAGAACTGCGTCAGCAGGCGCTGGCGGAACACGCGCACCGGTTCGCGGCGCTGCTCGACCGGCAGCCACGACAGGAACTTTACCCACAGCGGATCGTAGATGCTGAAGTCCTCGTCGCGGCGATAGCGCGTCTGCACGATTAGCCAGTACCAGCTTTCGCCAAGCGCGCGATTGACCATCGTCGAGATCGCTTTCTGCTCCTTGCTCAGCTTGGCGTCGAGCTTGTCGCCGTATTTCTTCTTCAGGTACAGCTCGATCAGCACCGTGTCGGACACCACCGTGCCGTCGGTGTCGACGATGAACGGCAGCTTGCCTTTCGGTGCCTTGGTCAAATCACCCTGATGCAGCATTTCCACGGTGAACGGCAGGCCGGCCAGACGCATGTAGAGATCCGTGTAAGACACGTACGGACTCATATCGGAACAGCCCCAAGCGGGTAGGTACCCATACATTTTGATCATCTTTTTTCTCCTCCTCTTGCTACGGTCGCAATCTACAGTCGCTATGCACCAATCACCACGGCAGTACCATGCCGTTGGCATGGCGGAAGCTGCCGGTGGTTGCCAGTGTCAGTTCATCGATGCGCGCGATTAAGCCCGCGGCGGCGACGGCGGGATCGACCAGCGCGCCAACGGTGGCGGTGTCGGTCAATGCGCGCGTCATGTCGGTGCGCACGCTACCGGGATGCAGGCAGATCACCGCAATGCCGCGCGGCTTCAGATCGATCGACAGGCACAGGCCCGCCATGTTCGCCGCGGCTTTCGACATGCGATAGCCGTACAGCCCACCGCTGGTATTTTCGCCGAGCGAACCGACACGGCTGGTGATGAGCGCGATTTTCGAGCCTGCGCCGAGCAGCGGCAGCAGCGCCTGGGTGATGCGCAGCGGGCCCAGTGCGTTGACGGCGTATTCCTTCTGCAGCGCATCGAAATCGAACTGGCCGAGCGCGCCTTCGATGACCACGCCGGCGTTGTGGATCAGGAGGTCGAGCGGTCTGCCGGCAAGCTGTTCGGCGAGCCTGGTGGCGCCGACATCCGTCGT
>JAQGNU010000075.1 GCA_028291645.1 Nevskia sp. | reverse complement strand
CAACCGCACCTTCAACGGCGCCAACGTCGTCAGCATTTTCGTCGACACGCACGTCAACGACGCGCTGACCGATCCGCAGCAGATCACCGCACTCGACGGTCTCGAAGACTGGCTGCGGCAGCAGCCGGAAGTCGGCGCGGTGGTGTCCTACGTCGATCATCTGAAGCTGCTGAACCAGGCGCTCAACGAAAACGATCCGAAGTTTTTCGCGGTGCCGGACACGGCGAGCGCGGTGAAGCAGATTCTGGTGTTCGGCGGCGGCGATGAGATCCAGCATCTGGTCGATCCGCGCTTCCGCTCGACCGTGCTGTCGGTGCGCATCAACGTCGACGGCTCGCTCGCCATCGGCGATTTCCTCAAGCGGCTCGACGCGCGCCTGGCGGCACTGCCGCCGCCGCTGGCGGCACAGGCCACCGGCTCCTCGGTGATCGCGACGCGCGCGGTGAATGCCATTGCCAGCGGCCATCTGTGGTCGATCGGCATCGCCACGCTGGCGATCTGGCTGGTGCTGTCGCTGATGTTCACTTCGTTGCGCGCCGGCCTGCTGGCGACGCTGCCGAACCTGATTCCGATCGCGGTCTATTTCGGCACGCTCGGCGTACTGCACATCAATCTGAATCCGACCACCAGCCTGGTCGCCTGCATCGTGCTCGGCATCGCCGTCAACGATACCGTGCACTTCCTCGCGCGCTTCAATGCCGATGCGCGCGAATTCGGTTCGGAGAAAGGTGCCATCGCATCGGCGCTGTCGTCGGTGCTGCGACCGATCACGCTCGCCACCGCGGCACTGTGCATCGGCTTCCTGGTGTTCACCGGCAGTGGTCTGCACAACCAGGCGCAGTTCGGTGTGCTCGCCGCGTGGACGCTGCTGATGGCCTGGCTGGCGGACATGACGCTGACGCCGGCACTCGGTTCGCGGCTGCGCATCGTCACCCTGTGGGACATGCTGCGGCTCGATCTGGGCCGCAGTCCGCAGCACACGATTCCGCTGCTGTCGGGTCTGTCATCGCGGCAGGCACGCGTGTTCGCGCTGCTGTCGCGCATGGAGACAGTGCCCGCCGGCACGCGCCTGATTCAGGAAGGCGATCTGGCGCGCGACATCTACGTCATCATCGACGGTCAGGTCGAAGCCAGCGTCGATCGTCAGGGCGAAACCAAGAAGTTGTCGACGCTGGGTCGCGGCGCGGTGATTGGTGAAGCCGGCTATTTCGGTCAGCGCCGCACCGCCAGCATCGACGCGCTGACGCCGGTGCGCGTACTGCGCTTCGATTCGCAGGATCTCGAAGGCCTGCGCCTGCGCCATCCGCGCATCGCCGCCACTGTCTTCCGCAATCTCAACCGCGTGCAGGCCGAACGCATCGCCAACATGACGGCGTTGGTGCGTTGAGCGGCTGCAAGCCGATTGCCGCAAGCGGTCGGACTGGCCCGCCCGGACGGGTAGTAAGCCCGAATACCCTTAGGCTTCGGCTAGACTCCGGATCGAAAATCAAGGCTTGCGGCGCACGTGCGCCGGGCCATCACGGAGGAAAACCATGAGCTTGAAGGGCAAGACCCTGTTCATTACCGGCGGCAGTCGCGGCATCGGCCTGGCGATCGCGCTGCGTGCGGCGCGCGACGGCGCCAATGTCGCGATTGCGGCGAAGACCGCCGAGCCGCATCCGAAGCTGCCCGGCACGATCTACAGCTCGGTCGAGGAAATCAACGCGGCCGGCGGCAAGGGTCTGCCGATCCAGTGCGACATCCGCGAAGAACAGCAGGTGATCGACGCGCTGAAGCAGACCGCCGACAAATTCGGCGGCATCGACATCCTCATCAACAACGCCAGTGCGATCAATCTGAGCGGCACGCTGGCGACCGACATGAAGCGCTACGACTTGATGAACGGCATCAATGCGCGCGGCACCTTCATGACCGGCAAGCATGCAATTCCGTATTTGCTGAAGTCGTCGAATCCGCACATCCTCAGCTTGAGCCCGCCGCTCGACATGCGGCCGAAGTGGTTCGGTCCGCACGTCGCCTACTCGATGGCGAAGTACGGCATGAGCTTGTGCACGCTGGCCTGGGCCGAGGAGTTCCGCAAGGACGGCATCGCCGCCAATTCGCTGTGGCCGCGCACCTTGATCGCGACCGCCGCGGTGAAGATGCTCGGCGGCGATCCGATGCTGTCGAAAAGCCGCACGCCGGAGATCATGGCCGATGCCGCGTACCTGATCCTGACGCAGCCTTCGCGCGAATTCAGCGGCAATTTCTGCATCGACGATGTCGTGCTGCACCAGAAGGCCGGTGAGCGCGATTTCGGCAAATACGCCGCGATTCCGGGTACGCCGACGTCGAAGCTGCTGATCGATTTCTTCGTGCCGGACGATCTGCCGGACGTCGGTTGAGCAAGGTTCGTTCGAGTCGTAGCGCAGCCAGCTGCAATGCTGGCGCTGCCGGCGCGCACGGCCGATTCGCCGAACTTCGGTAGCGGATGAGCCGCTACCGGCCGCCGGCGCAGAAGAGTTCGCCGTACATCACCGCCGCCGGCTTCGAGCGGCTGCGTGCCGAATACGATCAACTATGGCGCGTACGGCGTCCTGAAGTGGTCCGCGCGATCACCGCGGCGGCGGCCGAAGGCGATCGCTCCGAGAATGCCGAGTACATCTACCGCAAGAAGGAGCTGCGCGAGATCGATCGGCGCGTCGGTTATCTGCAACGGCGCCTGCCCGAACTGAAAGTCATCGTCGAGGCGCCGAGCGACCGCCGGCGCATCTACTTCGGCGCGCAGGTCGAACTGGCCGATGCCGACGATCTGCGGCGCAGCTACCGCATCGTCGGTCCCGATGAAATCGACGCCGGGCCGGGCTACATCAGTATCGATTCGCCGATGGCGCGTGCGCTGCTGAAGAAGGCGGTTGGCGATGTCGTCAGCCTGCAGCTGCCGGGTGGCGACAGCGAACTCGAAGTGCTGAGCGTGCGTTACCCGGATTAGCACAGGATTCCGCACACGGCAGGAACTCGAATAACGTTCCCCTCTCCCTCTGGGAGAGGGACAGGGTGAGGGTGCCCAGTGTCTACAGAGCGTGCACTTCGCGGATAGTGCGCGCCCTCACCCCAGCCCTCTCCCAGAGGGAGAGGGAGTTGAGGCGGACCTCATTCGGTCGGCAGGATGTCCTTCAGTACGCGCCAGCCGCCGTCGATCGAATAGACCTGCCGGTAACCCATCGCCTGCAGATTGTCGGCGGCGAGTGCGGAGCGGAACCCGCCGCCGCAGTACAGATATAGCGGCTCGGACTTGTCCGGATGCTTGGCTTCGATGTCGCGCTCGATCACGCCCTTGCCGATCCACTCCGCGCTCTTGACGTGGCCGGCGGCGAACTCGCTTTCCTCGCGCGTATCGATCAGCTGGGCCTGCGGATTGTTGCGCAGGATCTCCGGGATCTGCGTGGCCGCGACCTCCTTGACGCGTCCGCGCGCGGCAGTAACCAGGGCGAGAAAGGCGGGCGAATGCGTGGACATTTTAGGGTCTTCCGTGAGGATGCGGTGACGCAGCGTAGCGGACTCTGCGCTCGGTTTGAATGCTGCCGTCCTGGCTGCGACGAAATGGCCACCGTAGACGTGGCGGTCGCGCGGCCCATCCGTTAAATTAACGCAGGGGAATTGGACGCCGTCCAAAATCTAAAACAGTGCCCGCCGAGCATGAGCCGACCTGCCATTTTCATCACTGGTGCCGCTGCCGGCATCGGCCGTGCGACCGCCGAGCTGTTCGCCGCGCGCGGCTGCTTCGTCGGACTCTACGACGTCGCCGAGGGCGCGGTGCAGGCGCTGTGCCAGCAACTCGGTCCGCAGAACGCGATCGCCGGCAAGCTCGACGTTCGCGACGAAGCCGCATTCGCCGGCGCGCTGGCACAGTTCTTCGACGCCGCCAGCGGCCGTCTCGATGTGCTGTTCAACAACGCCGGCATCCTCGCCACCGGCGATTTCGAATCGATTCCGCTGGCGCGCCATCAACTGCTGGTCGACATCAATCTGAAAGGTGTGCTCAACGGCTTCGCGCTGGCGCTGCCGTATCTGCGGCGCACGCCGGGTGCTCGCGTGATCAGCATGTGCTCGGCCTCGGCGATCTACGGCACGCCGGCCTTCGCCAGTTATTCGGCGACCAAGTTCGCGGTGAAAGGCCTGAGCGAAGCGCTCGATATCGAATGGGCGCGGCACGGCATCCGCGTGATGGATCTGCTGCCGCTGTTCGTCGCCACCCCGATGCTGAACGACATCGCGCAGCCGCCGGCGAGCGTCGGCCGCCTCGGCGTGCGGCTCAACGCCAAGGATGTGGCCGAGACGGTCTGGCGCGCCGCGCACTGGCGCTGGTGGCGCCGCGTGCACTGGTATCCGGGGCCGCAGGGGCAGCTGCTGGCGCTGGCGCAGAAACTCGCTCCGGCAATGTTGAACCGGCTGGTCACGCGGATCGCGTCGGCTTACTAAGGTTGTTAACGGGATCTAATTCAATTCAGCAGCGGGGGCTGCTCAGAGATGGCTCATCCAGTCGTTTTGATTCACGGCATGTGGTGCACGGGTTCGAATTGGGATCGCGTCGCGCAGGGCTTGCGCGCACGCGGGTTCGTCTGTCATGCGCCGACCTTGCCGGCGCACGCGGATGGCGGCGATGCCGCTGCGGTCGCTGCACTCAGTCTGAAGGATTACGCGGCCTTCCTGCGCGCTTACATCGAGCAACAGAACTTTACCCAGCCGCCGATTCTGATCGGCCATTCGATGGGCGGCTTCCTGGCGCAGCAGCTCGCATCCGAGTTCGACTGCTTCGCGCTAGTGCTGCTGACACCCGCGGCACCCGCCGGCATCAACGGTGTGCGCAGCAAGCCGCTGGCCGCGTTCGCCCGTGCCTTGGCACGTCCCGGATTCTGGAAACGTGCGCACAAGCCGAGCTTCGAGCGCGCGCAGAAAAGTGTGGTCAACGGCCTGCCGCTGGCGCAGCAGACGGCGATCTACGCCGGCCTGGTGCCGGAGTCGGGCCGTGCGCTGTTCGAGCTGGCGTTCTGGTGGACCGATTTCGGCCATGCCACGCGTATCGACGCGAGCCGGGTGCGTTGCCCGGTATACGTGCTCAGCGCCGGTCGCGACGCACTGACGCCAGCGCCAGTCGTGCGTAAAGTTGCGTCACTGTATGCGGGCGCCGCCTTGCGCCACTATCCGTTGCGGAGCCACTGGGTACTGGACGACGACGATACCGACGACATGGTCAGCGAGATCGCCGGCTGGCTGCTACCCTTGGAACAGCGTGCTGCGAAGCTGGTGCGGAACCGCTAAGGACAGCTGGGGTCTGCTGCAGCGACGCGCTCGCGACGGTTGCGGACGCTAGTTGTTACATAACTATTCGCGCGGGCTGGGCTGCATTTCCGCAGTGCGGTCGCGTGCCGGGCTCCGGATTCGAGACGTAATCGGTTTGCATGAAGCAGCATCGCGCGCAAGCGCGTATCTGATCGGGACGATTCGCGGCGAATCGAAAACCCGGCGCTGCAAGCGGGTCTAAGAACTGGAGGCGGCATTGGTGAAGAAGAGAATCCAACGGATCCTGTTGGCGGTGGCGAGCGGCTGCGCTTGCAGCCTGCTGCCCCCGCTGGCGTCGGCGCAAAGCGGCTCGCCGGCGGTCGACGCGGCGGCCAACGCCAACAAGGCGGCGCGCGCGACGCAAACCCAGATCGATCAGCTCGACGACCAGACCCGCGCACTGCTGGAACGCTATCGCGCAGCGGTGTGGCAGGCGCAGCAGTTGCGCGTCTATGCCGAACAGGTCGAACCGCTGCTGGCAACCCAGGACGCCGAAAAAGCTGCGTTGCAGAATCAGGCGCGCGAGGCCGAAGGCACCGCCAAGGACATCCTGCCGCTGATGCTGCGCATGGTCGACAGCCTCGCCAAGTTCGTCGCGCTCGATCTGCCTTTTCTGCAGGGCGAGCGGCGCGATCGCATCGACAGCCTGAAAAAACTGATGGCCGATCCGGCCACACCGCTGGCGGAAAAATATCGCCGCATTCTCGAGGCCTATCGCATCGAGGCCGATTACGGCCGCGGCTTCGGCGCCGAACGCCTGCAGCTGGCGCTCGGCAGCGAGCAGAAAGTGGTCGACATCCTGCATCTCGGTCGCGTCGCGCTGCTGTACGTCACGCCGGATGGCGGCGATACCGGCTACTGGGACGCCGCGGCGAAGCAGTGGCACTCGCTCGGCGGCGACTACCGCGCCGGCATCCGCGAAGGCCTGCGCATCGCGCGCGAAACCGCGGCGCCGGAAATTCTCGCGCTACCGGTGCCGGCAGCGAAAGCCGCAGCGGCCGCACACGCGCAACTCGATGCGCCACGGCTCGCGCTGGCTGCCGATCAGTGGCTCGTCGCCGAACGCGGCGCGCTCGGCCTGCTGCATGCCGCGCTGGACCTGTTGACTGCATCGGCGCAGGCCGCGGCGCCGGCGAACGCGCAAGGCATCGACGATCTGCTCAAGCAGATCCGTGATTCGGCGCAATCGAGCGCGCGCATCGATGCCGAGCGCGAGCAGCGCTTCATCAAGAACAAGAACGACCAGCAGGCGCAGCTGGCACAGGCCGAAGGCGACCAGCGTGCCGCGCAGGCCAAGGCCGATGGCATTCGCGCGCGCTACGAGGCCGGTAGCAAGGAACTGGTTGCGTTGAAGCAGCAGACCACCGGGCAGGCTGGCGATGTTTCGCAGATCTATGCGGCGGTGCGCGAGACCGCCGCTGAGTACAAGGGCATCGCCAACGATTCGTTCCTGAGTGCGCAGTATCCGGAGCGCCTGAAGCTGCTCGACCGGCTGGCGGCACCCGACTCCACGCCGAGCGAGCGCGACCTCGAAGACTTCTGGTTCACGCTGCAGCAGGAGATGAGCGAGAACGGCAAGGTGGTGCGCTTCAACGCCCAGGTGATTGGCGCCGACGGCCAGCCGCAGCAGGCGCAGGTCACGCGCATCGGCAGCTTCACTGCATTCGCCGACGGCAAGTATCTGCTGGTGCAGGGCGGCCAGCTGCTGCTGCCGGAACGGCAGACGCAGGATACCGGCCTGGCGCGCCGCTTCGAAAGCCATAGCAACAATGATGTCAGCGACTGGCAGGCGATCGCGATCGATCCGACGCGCGGCAATCTGCTGGCGCTGGAAGCGCAGCGTCCGCGGCTGATCGATCGCATCCGCCAGGGCGGCATCGTCGGCTACGTCATCATTCTGCTCGGCGTCATCGGTGTCGGTCTTGCCGCGTTCCAGCTCTGGTATCTGGCGCGCGTCGGCAGCGGCATGACGCGGCAGCTGCGCAACATCGATGTGCCGTCCGCCGACAATCCGCTCGGCCGCGTGCTGTCGTCCTTGCGCGACACCGACGCCGAGCACGATCCGGAAGTGCTGGAGACGCGCCTGTCGGAAGCGGTGCTGCGCGAAGTGCCGAAGCTGGAGCGCTTCCAGCCGTTCCTGCGCATGGTGGTGGCGGCGGGTCCGCTGCTCGGCCTGCTCGGCACCGTCACCGGCATGATCATCACCTTCCAGGTCATCACCGAAGTCGGCGCCGGCGATCCGAAGGTGATGGCCGGCGGCATCTCGCAGGCGATGATCGCCACCGTGCTCGGCCTGCTGATTGCGATTCCGATCCTGTTCATCAACAGCGTGCTGACCGCGCGTTCGCGCATGCTGGTGCAGATTCTCGACGAGCAGAGCGCCGGCCTGCTGGCGCGGCGTCTGGAGCGCTTCCATGCTGAATGAACTCGTCACCGTGGTCAGCGCCGGCTTGCGTGCGCCGTTCGATTCGGTCGGCGAATTCTTTCATCTTGGAGGTTGGGTGTTGAAGTGGATCGTGCTCGCCGCGATCGTGATGTGGACGCTGATCATCGAGCGCTACTGGTATCTGCGCCGCGTGCTGCCGGGTGAGTTGGCGACGCGTCGCGCGGAATGGAAAGCACGGCCCGAGCGTCGTTCCTGGTACGCACGCCGGGTGCGCGAGCAGCTCATTTCCGAATTGAAAGTCGGCATGAACTGGACGCTGCCGCTGATCCGCGTGGTGGTGCCGCTGGCGCCGCTGCTCGGTCTGCTCGGCACCGTCACCGGCATGCTCGAAGTGTTCGACGCGATGACCGCACAAGGCCAGACCGATGTGCGCGCGATGGCCAACGGCGTATCGCACGCGATGATCTCAACACTCGCCGGCATCGTCGTCAGTCTCAACGGTCTGTACTTCGCGGTGCAGCTGAGCACGCGCGTGCAGCACGAATCCGAGCGGCTGCCGGATCTGCTTCGGACCGAATAGGAGACAACCATGCGTGTACGCCGACATACCGCGCAGCCCGAGGACGTGCATATCGATCTCGCGCCGATGCTCGACTTCTTCCTCAATCTGCTGATCTTTTTCATCATCAGCGCTGCCTTCGTCAGCGAGGCCGGCATCAAGGTGCACAGACCGAGTGCGAAGACCGCGACCAAGGTCGACAACGCCAGCATCTTCGTTGCGATCTCGGCCGGCGGCGATATCTATGTCGACCGTGGCCGCGTCGACATCCGTCTGCTGCGGACCACGCTGGAACGCCTGCGTGCGCAGAAGCCGCAGGCGCCGGTGGTGATCCAGGCCGATCGCGACGCGCATGCCGGCCTCGTCGTTGAAGCGATGGACCAGGCGCGCCTCGCCGGCGTGCAGGACGTCGCTATCGCCGCCGCGCCAGCGAGCGCCAATGCGGCGCCGGGCACAGCACGCTGATATGAGTTCACGCGAGGCCGCGCTGGTGCTTACGCCGCGTCGCGAGCGCCGCCGCTGGCTGCTGGCGCCGCTGGCCGCGGTCCTCATCGTCTGGCTGCTACTGATTTTGATGCGCTGGATGATTCGCGCACCGGAAGGCGAGAGTGCGCAAGTCGACGACGTGCCTGCGGTCGAGATGGTGCGCGTGCAGCCGAAGCAGGATGCGCCGCCGCAGGATCAGTTGCCTGCAGCCGCACCGCCCACAGCACCGGCTGCGCCGCCGTCGCTGGCGCGGCCCGCACTGCCAAGCATCAATTCGCCGGCGATCGCGATTGCATCGCCGACGGTCGACATCGCGATCGCCAATGCCGCCGTTTCGCTGGGTCTCGGCAACGGTTCCGGTCTGACCGGTTCCAGCGCATTCGGCGGATTTGCCGGCGGTGGGGGAGGTGGTGGTAGCGGAGCGGGTTACGGTACCGGTGAGGGATTCAACGGCAAGCCGCTGATCCCGCTATCGACCGCACGTCCGCAGATGCCGGACTGGGCCTGTAAGCAGAAGATCAAGGGTTGGGTCGAGGTGGTGTTTACGGTGATGACGAATGGACGGGTGAACAACGTCAAGATCGTCGATGCGCAGCCGCGGGGTGTGTACGAGACGGCGGCGATTGAGAGTATTTCGAACTGGATTTACGAGTCTGGGAAGCAGGCGCGGGAAGTGAAGCAGAGAGTCGAGATGGATCCGGCGGATTGTGCGTATAACTGGCGTTAGAGGAATCAGGAAATGAGGCCATGTTTGCTAGTGTCAGCGCTTCTACCTCTGACGCTCGCCTATGGCGCCGCCGAAAACCCAAGCGCAAACGCGCTTAGGCTCGTGAAGGCGATGGAAATGGAGCGCATCGTTCAACTTCAGCAAGATTCCAAAGCCGCCGATGGTAGCCTCTCGGCGGTGGAGGCGGCATGCATGAAAGCGAAGACAACGGGTGTAATCACCAATGATGTTGCGCTCAGCTACGACAAGACTATGAAGCCAGAAAATATAAGGGTATCTGCTGAGTTCTACGAATCCACTACAGGTCGAAAGTACACAGCTAGAGGCATATTCAACGATAGAAAATCTTTAGGCCTGCCAGTGAGCGGCAATGCCCCCGAGTATTCAGAGGAAGAGAAAGTAGCGCTTGGGCAGTTCATTCAGTCACCGGCAGGCCAAGAGTTGCTTTTCAGTTCAGAAGTCAGAAGGATAATGTCACTGGCAATATTTTCGCGCAGCGCGCAGGTTGCCTATGCTTGCCATCAGCAGCAGCCGTAGCGTGCGCTATGCGCACGAATCGTTCTGCAATGTTAATAGGCGCGAGGCGAGCATTGCCTGCGCTTCGATTGAAAGTTTTTGTTCCGCCCCTGCGGGGCGGGTTACTTTTCTTGGTGTGCGCCAAGAAAATGTAACCAAAAGAAACGCACCCCATCGAGCGCCCGCTACGCGGGTGCCCTGTGCTTCTCGCCCGCGTCGGGCTTTCCGACGCGCCATCCGTGGCGCGGCGGAAAGGCTTCGGCTCCTGCCTCGCCCGCTGCGCGGCCTATTCGACGCGGGCTGCGATGCTCGGCGCTCTCAAGGGGAGGTGAGTCAAAAGCGAAAAGAAACAGCACAAGCGCTTTTGCCTTTGCTTTTTTCTTCGCTTTTGACTTTGGGTCCCCCTGGATGGCGCTGAGCATCGCAGCGCGCGCAGGGGACGACGAGCATGGATGCTCGTCGCGCACCGTCACGGCAGGGATGCCGTGTCGGTGCGGTAGCCCCGAGCACGTGAGAAGCGCAAGGGATCGACTCGCGTTTTTTGCGAGTCGACGCTGTCCCGGGGGTGTGCTTTCTTTGGTTACATTTCTTTGCACAAGCAAAGAAAGTAACCCGCCCAGCAAGGGCGGAATCAAACTTTCAGACAAAGCGCAGGCAAGCCTCGCTTCGCACCCACAGAAATTTCAAACCGCGAAATGGCGGGTTACGCGATGAAGCCGCTAACCCGCCCTACGATGGCATCGGTGTGGATCGCGCTGATGCTCGCCTGCGCGCCCGTCCACGCTGACCAATACAAAAGCGAAGTCCGCGTCGCTCCCGGCGAGCAGCAGCCTTTGCAGCAACAGGACATCCAGAAGCAGTTGCAGACGACGACCGATCCCTACGCCAAGTCGATGCTGCTGCGCGATCTCGCTGCTGCCGCGGCGCAGAAGAAGGATTACAACGCCGCTGCGAAATATCTCGAACAGGCACTCGCAACGCATGGGCTGTCAGGGCCGGCGGAACAGCAGATGCGTGCCGATCTCGGTGAGCTGCATATGGGTAGCGGCGATCCGAAGAGCGTTATCGCCGGGCTCGAACCGCAGTACCGCACGAATCCTAATCTGCCGCCGGAACAGCTGGTCGCGCTCGGTGCGGCGTATCTGACGTTGAAGCGTTACAAGGATGCGGTCGGACCGCTGCAGCGCGGCGTTGCGGCGACACGCAATCCCGACATCAGCTGGCGCCGCGGACTCTACGCGGCTTACATCGGCAACGAGCAGGAACGCGAAGCGGTGCAAGTGCTGGAGACTGTCGTGCGTGACCAGCCGAACGCGCGCGAAGACTGGCTGCGCCTGGCGGCGCTGCATCAGAAGCTTGGCAATAAGGAACGCGCGCAGGCGGTGATGGAAGTCGCCAGCCGGCTCGGCTTTCTCGACAGTCCCGAGCAGCGCATGCAGCTGGTGACGCTGACTGCGCAGATCGGTGCGCCATTCCAGGCCGGCTCGCTGCTGCATGGCTGGCTCGAAGGCGGACAGCTGCCGCGCAACGCGGCGAACCTGCGCGCGCAGGCTGCGCTGTGGATCGACGCGCGCGAATCTTCGCTGGCAATTCCGGCGCTGGAAGAAGCTTTGAAAGCGGCGCCGAGCGCCGATCTATGGCTGCAGCTCGGGCAGTTGCATCTCGATCGCGAAGAATATCCGCAGGCCGCGGTGGCGCTGGAAAAAGGCGTCGCGGTGGGCGGCAAGAACGGCCCGGCGCTGATGGCGCTGGGCGTTGCCAAATATCAGCAGGCCGATGTCGATGGCGCGGTCGTCGCGTTTCAACAGGCGCAGACGTTCGCAGCCAACAGCAAGCTTGCGGCGCAGTGGGTGACGTATCTGCAGTCCGGCAAGGCACGCGAGCAGGCACTTGCCGCGGCGGCCAATCAACGCCATCGCAACGATGCCGGTCCGGTGCTCGACAACGGACTGCTCGGTGCGCCGGTGGCGGTGCAGGATGCCAGCGGCGAACCGGCACAGCCCGGCGCAGTGGTCGCGAGTGTTGCATCCGGCAGCGGCGGCTTCACGCCGGTCGGCGCTGAGCAGGCCGGCAATCGCGAGGGCACGATTCCGCCGTGGACCGGTGGGCTGACGCGCAGCCAATGGCCGGCGAGCTTCAAGGCCGGTGGCCGCTATGCTGATCCGTATCCGAACGAGCAGCCCTTGTTCACCATCACTGCCGCGAACGCGGCACAGTACGGAGCGCATTTGTCAGATGCGCACAAGGCGCTACTGAAGAAATATCCGGACTACACGATGCCGGTGTACGCGACGCATCGCAGCGTGTCATATCCGCAAGCGATCTACGACGCCAGTCAGCGCAATGTCGGCAAGTCGAAACTGATTGGTGCCGATTCGATCGCCGACGCGCGTCTCGGTGTGCCGTTCCCGCGACCGGAGAACGGCGCCGAAGCGATGTGGAATCACCGGCTGCGCTATCGCGGCGATTCGTTGCAGATCCAGTCGACACAGGCAATCGTCGGTGCCGGCGGCGTGCAGGAAACGCTGAAGCAGACCGAGCGCGTGCTGTTCCGCTACGGCAACGTGCGCGATCCGGTCAACATCGCCGAGCACAACATCCTGTTGTACTACCTGACCTGGTTCGCGAAAGGTGCCAACGGCATCGACTTCGTCGCACTGGTGCACGAGACCGCCAATTCGCTGAAGGATGCGCGCGCGATCTGGGTGATTCCGCAGGGCATCCCGAAGATGTTCCGGGTGCCGCCGATAGGTTACGACCAGCCATTCCCCGGTTCCGGCGGGCTCTACTTCATCGACATGGTCGACATGTACAACGGTCTGTTCGATCGCTACGTCTGGAAGCTGACCGGCAAGCGCGAACTCTATATTCCGTACAACGCCTACCGCATCAACGATGGCAACTATAAGTATTCGCAGCTGCTGACGCCGAATCATTTCAACCAGCAGGCGACGCGTTACGAGCTGCACCGCGTCTGGGTGATCGAGGCGACCGAGCGCGGCGGCACGCACCACAGTTTCGGCAAGCGCATGTTCTATATCGACGAAGATTCATGGAACGTCGTGCTGGTCGAGAACTACGATCACGACGGCAAGCTGTGGCGCTTCCAGGAAGGCCATCTGCTGCCGTTCTACGATATCCAGTCCTCCAATTGCGCGCCGGTGGTGACCTACGACTTCAATTATGGCCGCTACTTCGCCAACCGGCTCGGCG
>JAQGNU010000051.1 GCA_028291645.1 Nevskia sp. | reverse complement strand
ACTGCTCGTCGATCAACGACAAGAACCAATGCGGCATTCAGGCACTCCGCACGGAGCCGGCCGTTGAAGCTCTCGACAGACGCATTGTCGGTTGGCTTGCCCGGTCGGGAGAAATCGAGCTCGACCTGATTCTCGTGGGCCCGACGTCCCCCTTCTTGAGTAGCAGAAGTGTTCAGAGCCCAGTGGGTAATGACGATCTAATGCGTCGGTCCATTGATTGATTTCAGTGTCCGCATAGCCGCTTTCAGATGCGGAATGTCGAGCATTTTCCCATCCAAGGTCACGCTGCCTGCCCCGCTATCGAATGCACTCACAACGCGCCGTGCAAAATCTATCTCGCTGGTCGAAGGTGTAAACGCAGCATTGATAATCGGCACTTGGTCCGGATGTACCGCGACCTTGCCGGTGAAGCCGTCGTAACGCGCGGCTTCGCTGTGACGCCTGCAACCCTCTGGATTCTTGATATCGACGTAGACCGTATCGATCGCCTCGATTTCGAGTGCATGACAGGCCAACAAGCACTGTATCCGTGCATGCTCGTACATCGGTCGCCAAGAGCCGTCCGCTGCGCGCGGATCGCCGGCGCCGATGGCGCTGCTCAGGTCTTCTCCGCCCCAGATCATGCCGCGCAGACGCGGACGCTTGCGCTGTAGCAGTTCGGGCATACGCAGCACTGCCGAAGGCGTTTCGGTAGCGACGGCGATGATGCCGATCGACCCGGCCGGCAGTCCGTGCGCCGCCTCGGCGAAATCGAGATAGTTGGCAACCGTATCGATATCCTCGGGGCCGCGGATTTTCGGCAGCACGATGCCTTTCGGGGCACCGGGTACGGCGGCGATCAGATCCTTCAGCAGTTCGCCGGAAGCCAGATCGTTGATCCGGACCCAGGCTTCACTGCGGCCCGAATAGCCGCGCAGATACTCGCCAAGCATGGCGCGTGCAGTCGGCTTGCGATCCGGCATCACCGAATCTTCCAGATCGAGCACCAGCACGTCGGCACCGGCGCTGGCGGCCTTGGCGAGCTTGCGCTCACTGTCGGCCGGAACGAACAGGACAGAGCGCATGGCTTGCTTCCTTCGCGCGTGCGGCTTCAGGCAGCCGAAATCGCTGCGGACTTCATGCCCGCAGGCTTCTCGCCGGATACAGGCAAGGCCACCGTGAAATCCGCCTCGGTCTTCGCTTTTATTTCGTCGAGCGTGATTCCAGGGGCAAGTTCGATCAAGCGCGCACCGCCGCCTTTGCGATCGATCTCGAACACACCGAGTTCGGTGATCAGCAGATCGACCACACTCTTCCCCGTCAACGGCAGGCCGCAGCGCTGTTTGAATTTCGATGCGCCGGACTTCTCCGTGTGCTCCATGACCACGACCACGCGCGGCACGCCGGCGACCAGATCCATTGCACCACCCATGCCCTTGATCATCTTGCCGGGCACCATCCAGTTCGCCAAGTCGCCGTTCTCCGCGACCTGCATGCCGCCGAGTATCGACAGGTCGATGTGGCCGCCGCGGATCATGCCGAAGCTGTCGGCCGAGGAAAAATAGCTCGACTGCGGCAACTCGGTAATGGTCTGCTTGCCGGCATTAATGAGGTCGGCGTCGGCTTCATCCTCGTAAGGAAATGGTCCCATGCCGAGCATGCCGTTCTCGCTCTGCAGCGTAACCTTCATGCCGGGCGGAATCATATTGGCGACCAGCGTCGGGATACCGACACCGAGGTTGACGTAGAAGCCATCGCGCAATTCGCGCGCAGCGCGTGCTGCCATTTCATCGCGGGTCCAGGCCATCAGATTTCCACTCCGGCTGCAGCGCCCGATGCACGCGGTCGCGTGGTGAGCCGCTCGATGTGCTTGACGTAGCCGCTGCCCTTGAACAGCCGCTTGACGAAGATTCCGGGCGTATGGATTTCGTCCGGATCGAGTTCGCCGGGCTCGACCAAAATCTCCACTTCGGCAATGGTCAGCTTGCCGGCGGTCGCGATCATCGGATTGAAGTTGCGTGCGGTCTTGCGGTAGACGAGGTTGCCTTCGGTATCGCCCTTCCAGGCTTTCACCAGCGCCAGGTCTGCCGTCAAACCGGTTTCCATCACATACCAATCGCCGTTGAACTGGCGCGACTCCTTGCCTTCGGCAACGGCGGTGCCGTAGCCGGTGCGCGTATAGAACGCAGGAATACCCGCGCCGCCAGCACGGATGCGTTCTGCCAGCGTGCCCTGCGGATTGAATTCGATCTCGATGCCGCCGTTCAGGAACAATTCCGCCAGGATTTTGTTCTCGCCGACGTATGAGGCCAGCACCTTCCTGATCTGGCCGTTCGCCAGCACCGCCCACATGCCGTGGTCGTCGGCGCCGACGTTGTTGCCGATGACGGTCAGGTTCTTCACATTGGAATCGCGCAGCGCAGTGATCAGGTTCTCGGGAATGCCGCACAGCCCGAAACCGCCCGCCATCACCGTCATGCCATCGAATACCGCGCCATCCAGCGCCGCAGCGGCATTCGGATAAACCTTCGATTTCACGCTGATCACTCCTCCAAGGTTTTCCTGTCGATATCCAATCCCGCTCGGGCAGGATTCCGTCCGGGCAAACGCGTTGCCTACCTAAGCACGCACCGGCGATTTTACCATATGATATGTATCCATACTAAACCGCCTCGCCGCCGACGTCGAGACCTGAAGAACCGGAAACGGGCTGAAAGGCTTTTTGACGCGGTGCGGCCAGCCACACTGTTCATCAATCGTTAGTGCTTGCGGATCAGGCAACGTCCACACAGGAATAAAAAATGGGCTACCAATCGGTTTATCGTCCGGACCTTTTTGCCGGACAGGTCGTTCTCGTGACCGGTGGCGGCAGCGGTATCGGCCGCTGTACGACACATGAGCTCGCATCGCTGGGCGCAACCGTTGCGATCGTCGGCCGCGATGCCGAAAAGCTCGCGAAGGTGAAAGCCGAAGTCGAGGCGGACGGCGGCAAGCTCAGCACGCATCCCTGCGACATCCGCGAAGAAGCGCAGGTGATCGCGATGATCGAACAGGTACTGGCGCAGCATGGGCGCATCGACGGGCTCGTCAACAACGCCGGTGGACAGTACCGGCAGCCGCTGAACAAGATCAGCACCAAGGGTTTTGAAGCCGTCGTGCGCCTCAATCTCACGGCCGGCTTCGTCGTGATGCGCGAGGTCTACAACCGCTGGATGGGCGAGCATGGCGGCGCCATCGTCAACATCATCGCCGACATCTGGCATGGCTGGCCGAACTATGCGCATTCAGGCGCTGCACGTGGCGGCATGCTGACGCTGAGCGAAAGTGCCGCGTCGGAATGGGCGCCGGCCGGCGTGCGGGTGAACTGCGTGGCGCCCGGCGGCATCGCCAGCAGCGGTTTCGATACTTACGAACCGGAAGCCCAGCGCGAGATCCTGAAGTTTCCACCGACGATCCCGATGCAGCGTTATGGCAATGTCGCCGAGATGTCCGGCGCAATCGTTTACCTGCTGTCGCCGGTGGCGTCGTTCGTCACCGGCTCCTGTCTGCGGGTCGATGGCGGCGCACCCAATGCGCGCCTGTGCTGGAATCCACCGACACCGCATGACAAGTCGAAACCGTTTCCGGGCTTCCATCTCGACGTGCCGCCGAAGCTGCTGACAGTCGGTCCCAAAGAACAGTCGAATCGCAGCTGACCGCAGCGGACGAGCATTTGTCGCAGCCGCTGTATCCCGGCTCGACGCGGGTGCGCGGCGAACTGCTTCAGTGATTCCGTCGAAACTGCTGCGGCGTGCAGTTCACCAGCGACTTGAAGACGGCCGTGAAATGCGACTGGCTGGAAAAACCTTGCTCCTGCGCGATGAAGGCGAGATCAAGGTCCGTCTCGCACAACATTTTCTTCGCTGCGGCCACTCGCCGGGCCTGTAGATACTGATGGAACGATACGCCGATGGCTGCTTTGAAATCGCGCGTGAAAGCGGCGCGGCTGAGCCCGGCCTTGTCGGCCAGTTCATTCACGCTGAGCTTGCTGCCGAGATGGCCGTCGACATAGGTCAGCAGATCGGACAGAGCCAGACAGCCCAGGCTGTGGAATTCCGCGCCCTCGATTTGAATCGAAGACTGCCCGGGCAATACGGCCCATCGCCCGAGATGGCAGAGCAGCGCCTCGACCACCTTGGTGACGTAGCTTGGATCTGCGGACTGCCTGGACCGTGCCGCACGCAGCAAGGCTTCCATGCCGGCGCTGACGAAGGCATCGCGAAACGCGAATCGCGGTGTCGACAACTCGGTGCGGCTCAGCAGTTCGCCGGCACCGGGCGCGATGATCTTCCTGATTGGAATATGCAGCGAGACCAGGCTGACACTGCCTTCGGTCAGGAATGCGGAAGAACGACCCGGCGGCAGAATCGTCAGCAGCCCCGGAACAGAGTAGGAGCGGCTAAGTCCGTCGCGCGTGACCGCCCTGACGCGTCGCGATCCGCCCAGATGCAGGGCGACGATCAATTCCTCGGTTTCCGGCAGCTCGAAGCCTTCCATCGGCGGTGTCTTCCAGCCGTAGATGCCAACTCCGCTGGCGCGTCCGGTTTCCTCCGCAACCTCGGGTTCCACTCGAAAGGCGGATTGAAATGCGCTCGCGGAGCGCAAGCTGATTCGGCTGCTCATCGCCTACCTCACAGCTACTAAGCCATAGCCGATTCTGACACGGTTTATAGCCAAACCTGGTATCCGCGGTCGGCACGCTGACGATACTGCACAAGCAAGCGCGAACTGCGCCGACCCGACAATGAACATCAAGAGGAGAGCCAAATCGTGAAACCCGAAACCTATTCCACCGACTACACAATGTGGCGCTTGCTGGCCTGGTGCGGTCCGATCTTCATGACGGTGTTCTTCTTCATGTGGGGCGTGTTCGCCGGCAACCTGCCGCCAGCGGGCGCCGATCTCGACGCTGCACAGATCACGGCGCACTACCTCAACAACGGCATGGCGATCCGCATCGGCATGTCGGTCTGCATGGTCGGCAGCGCGTTCTACATGGCCTGGGGCTGCGCGGTCTCCAAAGTGATGCGGCGCATCGAAGGTCCGGACGGCATCCTGTCCAATCTCGAAATGATGGGCGCCACGATCACCTGCGCACCGCTGCTGGTGGCCTGCGGCATCTGGCTGACCGCCAGCATCGAAGCGCCGCAACTGCCGCCGGCGATCATTCACATGATGTACTGGCTCGGTTGGATGATCATAGACATCGCCTACATGGTGACCACGTTCCAGATTTTCGCCGTCGGCATCGTCTTCCTGCGCGACCAGCGCGAGAAGCCGCTGATGCCGGCCTGGATCAGCTGGTGGGGTTTCGTCACCTGCGCCGCGTTCTTCCCGGTCAGCCTGATTCCGTTTTTCAAGACCGGCCCGTTCGCGTTCCACGGCCTGTTCAATTTCTGGATCGCGTTCTTCACCTGGTACATCTGGGTGACCGCGGTATCGTTCAACATCATCCGCGCTATCAGCCGCCTGCAGCAGGAAGACGGTGCGGCCAGCCCGAGCGCTGCCCAGCAACGCGCTGGAGTGCTGATCACCGGCTGAGGAAAGCAGTGGCAACGGCGGCCGCGCGTTTACAGCAAGCCCGGCGCCTTCCCGGTGTGGAAGGCGTCTGGGTTTTCATTGCAGCCGACATGGCGATGTTCGGACTGCTGTTCGTATCCTTCATGCTGGAGCGGCAGAAGAACCTGGCCCTGTTCGAGCATTCGCGCCATACGCTCGATGCCAATTTCGGCGGGATCAACACGCTCATTCTGCTGACCAGCTCGTGGTTCGTCGTGCTGGCCGTCGACGCCGCCAAGCGGAATCGGGTGCAGCGTGTTGCACCGTGTCTCGCCGCCGCGATGATTTGCGGCTTCGCCTTCACCGTATCGAAAGCGCTCGAATACGCTGACAAACTTCGCTCCGGCATTTCGATGCTGACGAATGATTTCTACATGTATTACTTCGCGCTGACCGGCATTCATCTATTGCACGTCGCCGCCGGCTGCGTGGTTCTGGCGGTGTTGTGGAAGCGGGCTCGCGCAGGTACTTATAACAGTGCGCAATGTGTCGGCCTCGAATGCGGCGCGTCGTACTGGCACATGGTCGATCTGCTGTGGATCCTGCTGTTCCCGCTGCTGTACCTGCTGAGATAGGCCGTGTCGATCCTGCTCAAGCCGGCTGCTCTGATATGGCTGCTGCTGATGCTCGCAACCTGCACCACGACCTGGTGGCTGTCGAAAGACGCCTTTCCCGCGACCGTCGCCACGGTCGCTACGGTTCTGATCGCTGCGTTCAAAGCGCGCCTGGTGTTGCTGAACTTCATGGAAGTGCGCCATGCACCACTCCCCTGGCGGCTGATGTTCGAGGCCTGGGTGTTGCTGGTGACCGCAGCCGTGCTGAGCATCTATCTGCAAACGCCGATGAATACCTGAAATGCAGACCTCTCGAACTGGCCGGCACCTCGCCGCCGTCTGTTGTAGTCGCATGAGGGAAGCACGCTGCCTGAATGCTCCGACAGCGGTGCATCTGTGCTGAATCCAGGGTTTAGTTCTTCTGCGAGCGTAGATAGTCCAGATAGGCCGTCGGCCACATGAATTCGACCCAGCCCAAGCCGGCCTTGCCGTCGATCTCACAGCTCAACGCGCCTTCGTTGAGCGTGGTGTGCGGTCCAGGCACCAGCGGAAAATGCGCGAAGAAGCTGCCGGCCACGCGTGTCGTGCGGCCTGCGGTGTCGTGCACAAGTGCATCGATGCCGGTCTGGCGATATTGCGCGTCGTTGCTGAAGTCGATATGCACCGAATCGACTTCGGCCATGCGCCCGTCGCGGAGCACGTAGCCACGCAGATCGGTGCGGCCGCGCGCCTGAATCTGCCAGAAGTGCACGCACAGCTCGGGACCGGCCTGCGCATGCAGCCACTTCCAGTGCTGCGGGGCTTCCCAGTCGCGCGTGCCCCAGGAGTGGTCGCGCGCACCGGTGGTATCGAATTCGATACGACGTCCATCGACACGCAGCGTCCCGCGCATGCGGCCTGCCTGCTCCAGACGGTTGGTCGCGGCATAGTTGGGGCAGCCTTCCGGATGGAAACCGTAGGCGTATGCCGGGTGTGCCGCGTCGAAGCGCAGATCGATACCGACACGCTCGCCGTCCACGTGCAGTTGAGCGGTCTGAAGTTTCAGGTCCTGTTTCAAATGGACCTTGCCGACGCGCCAGTCGTCGAAGTTGTGCTCGCTCGTCATTTCGATCTCGTCGATCGACTCGACGATCGGCTGATCGCCGACGCCTGGACCGAACACGACGAACAAAGACCCTGCCCGATTCTGCTTGTTGACCCAGGTGTAAGAGAACGTCGCGATCTTGTGCTCGGGCAATACCATTACATAGGGCACCGATTCGCGTTCGAGCGGACCTTCCTTCAATTGATGGCGGCCGTCGTTGACCGGATCGAGAACCGGGACGGAGCGGTTGGGAGCGAGTGCTGGCTTCATTGGTTTTTCCTCGGCTGTTGCTGACGGAGTGATAAGAGGTGCAGCGACGCGGTGCAGTGCGCGGCGTGGTGTGATCGTCGCGACCGCGCGCACGGCTTCATCGGTGGACGGCGGGTTCGGTCGGCGATGCGAGCAGTTGCTCGATCGGCGGGACCGACGCTGGATCGGGCTCCCAGCCCTGCGCCAGCACCCACGAACGATCTCGCAGCAGCTGCGCCTTCGACATGTCCAGCACCGACTTTCCGACTTGAACCCGGGCAGCCGGCTCGCCATCGTGGAAAACGGCGGTGACGACGGCACCGGTCAGCCGACGCAGCTCGCGTACCTGCCGTTCGATCTCGCCCGGCGCAGATGTCGAGACTTCAGGCCCGCACTTAGCATTGCCGGTCTGTTCGGCAAGTGCGGCAACCGCAGCACCGGTTTCGGAACCGCCACGCGCGAACTGCTGCAATTCGCGCGCGAACGAAATCAGCCGCGCCGATTCGTCGCAATCGAACCGGTACTGCAGCGGCATCTGCTGCGCCATCATGCCGAGCATGCCGACGATCAATCGGGCCTGTTCCTGCGCCAGCTTGTTGTGTGGATCCAGGGCCGGCAGGACGACGTCGACCATGGCCTTGATCATGCTTTGAATCTGCAGCGGTGGGCGCATTTGCATCAGACGGCCTCCTCGATCAGGGAACGCATTTCTTCGAGCAGCATGTTGCCGATGCCCATCAACCAGGTGACCAGGACATCCTGATGCGTCTTGCCGCCATGCGCGATGCGGTAGCCGGTGCCGAACAGCAGTGCGACCATCATGTAGTCGTTGTAGACCTTGTACCAATGCACAGCCCGGGCATCGACCTTGAAGTCGGAAGCGCGCTCGTACTGCTCGAGGAATTCCGTTTCGGGCAACAGGCCGCAGGTCAGGAACGTCTTGCCGTCATCGGCGATGTGCCCGAACGCGCGGCTGGTGGTCCAGGCGATGTCCTGATGGCGATCGCCGATGCGGCCGAGCTCCCAGTCGAGCCACGCGGAAATGCGCGAGTCGTGCTCGGTGAACAGGAAATTGCCGAGACGATAGTCGGCATGCACGATCACCGGGCGGTCGAGAACCGGCATGTTCTGGCGCAGCCAGGCCGCGCACAGCCGCATCAGCGGAACATCCTCGTCGCTGTCCTCTTCCCAGACGCGCTCCCACCAGTTGACGCCCCACTCCGCACATTGGGTGGTACCGACCGAGGGCACGTCGAAGGCGCTGAGGTCCTTGTTACGGAAATCGAAGCGGTGGATCTTCGCCAGATCGCCGACAAATTGCGGCGCGAGCCTGGCGCGCAGCTCGGTCGGCAGATGGGTTCCAAGTCCGCTGACGCCGCTGGTCGCAGCCGATGGCTTGGCGACGCCTTCGGCGAAGCCGTAAATCAAGGCCGGATACGGCAGGTGCCGGCCATCCGCATCGCACCAGAATACCGGTGGCACGGCGACCACGCCTTCGAAAGCCTTGATCAGCTGGAACTCGCGCAGGCGACTGGTCTCGACGATCGACTCCGCCGGTTCCATGCGCAACACCATCGGCGTCTTCTCGCGGCCGACGCCAGGGCGGTTCCACGACAGCTTGAAAGCCATCTGCAGCTTCGACGCACCGCCCGACAACCACTTCGCCTCGCTGATCTCGAACGCGTCCTGCAACTCGGAGCGCAGCAGCGATTCGACACCCTTGACCAACACTTCCAGCGGCAGCGGCATGTACCCAGGACCCGCTCGGCGCTGCATCTTGCGCGTCAGCACGCGATCGATTTCCGCCTCGACCGGAAACCGCTTGCGCAGCGCCGCGATCCACTCGGACGAGGGACTGCTTTTATCGATGACCATTCTTCCTCCTGACTGCTTTTTTTAATTCATCGACGGAACGGCTGATCCGTCATGTCTCGTGTTTCCAGTGCTCACTTCCCCGCATCGATCAAATTCCTCGCAACGCGGAATCCCATGCCATCGCTGCGCGTGTCCTGCGGATCGGCATCGCGATTGGAGACGCGCAAGGCGCGCGGGTTGTTGCCCCAGCCGCCGCCACGATTGACGCGCTTGTTGCAGTCGCCGCCGCTGATCCAGGCCGAGCCATCCGTCGGTGCGCCGCTGTAGTCGCTGTGCCAGCAGTCCTCCACCCATTCCCAGACATTGCCCAGCATGTCGTACAGGCCCCAGGCGTTCGGCGGATAACTGCCGACCGGCGCGGTCGTGGCATAGCCGTCGTCGCACTCGACGTACCAGAACATCTGCGGCTGCGCACGATGACCAGCCTGATCGAGCGCATTGGCGTAGCCGCAGACCGGCTCGCTACGATTGCCCCAGCTGTATTGATCGCGCGATCCCGCGCGGGCGGCGTATTCCCATTCGGCTTCGCTCGGCAGCCGATAGCGCCGGCCAGTGCGCTGCGTCAGCCAGTCGACGTATTCATGCGCCTGCAACCAGGTGACGCCGACCACCGGGTGATTGCGCGGCTTCGATGCATTGTCCGGCGAGGGCGCCGTGCAGACACTCGCTTCCATGCACTGCTGCCACTCGGCAATGGAGACTTCATAGCGGGCCAGCGCAAACGCAGCGACATGCACGTCGTGTGGCGGCAGTTCGTACGAAAGACCGTTGCCGAACAGGTCACCCATACGGAACTGGCCACCGCTGAATGTCGCCATCGCCGGCGTATCCGCACAGTCGCGGAAGTAAGTGATGCCGCCAACGATCGTCGGCTCTTCACGTTGGCTGATGCAGGGAGTCTGGATTCGCGCGGGAACGGGCATCGCCTGCGCGACGGCACGCGAAGCTGCGACCGTCGACGCAGCCGCAGAGGCGGCGTCCGTCAACATTCCCGAGATCAATGCGAGCAGCACCGCGCAGACCGCCGCCACAATTATGTTGGCCGCCGTCATGGCGTGAACTCGAGGGTCAGATTGCCGCTCTGCGTACGCGCTGCGGCGATCGGCAGCGGCTGCGCTTTCCAGATCGCGCGTTCGACCGAATCGTCGAGCAGCGGTCCGCCACAACCTTCCTGCACCGTTACGCCCGAGATCATGCCGCCAAGCTGGTAGTCGATCCTGATGCGGCAGCGGAAATCGCGCCGTGTATTCGGCGGCTGCAGCCAACGCGCCCTGACGCCCTCCAGCAAGGCTTCGTTTTCCGCGTCCGGATCGATCTCGACCTTGGTCTTCTGCGTGTCGTCCTTGCTCGCGCTGGCCGATTGCGCCGGTGCGGCGGGCTTCGGCTTACTTTCGGCCCTCGGCTTCGCCGACGGCGTCGACGGCGCGGGCACTGGCTCCGGCAATTTCGTCGCCTGCGGTGGCAGCGGCTTCGGCGGACCGCGATCGAGCGAAATGATCATGCGGTCGTAACGCTGGCTGCGCGTGCCGGACTTGCCATCGCGATGCGGCCAATAGAACAGTACGGCCGCCGCCAGCAGCAGGTGCAATGCGATCGACAACGCCGAGCCGCCGAGCATCCTGCGCAGCTCATCTTGCACACGCTCGGCGTAGAGCGCGCTGCCAGCTTGGCGCATATCGCTGCCGCGCTTGCTGGCCTGCACGGACGGTCGCGGGATCATGGGTTCACCGGAGCCGTCTACAGCGCTTCTGCCAGCATGCGGGGATCGAGCCCCTCGCCGACCAGACGATTGTGCTTCAGCGCGAACGCCGGCTGGGTCCACCAGACCAGCAGCGGCAGAACGATCAAGGCCAGCACCATGTTGATCGCCATGATCACCATCAGCAGCAGGCCCATGTCGGCAACGAACTTGAGGCCCGACAGCAGGTACCAGGGTAGGATGCCGAACGCCATGATCGTCGCGGTGAACATGATCGCCTTGCCCGTCGTGCGCAGCGCCGCATCGATCGCCGCGGCCCAATCGCCGTCGCGACTCTGCAGCTCCTCGCAGATGCGCGACAGCAGATAGATGCCGTAGTCAATGCCGACGCCGACGCCGATCGCGGCGACGATCATCGAGTTGACGTCGAGGCCGACGCCGAGCAGATGCATCGCGGCAATCAAGGCTTCGTTGGCGAGATTGACCGGCACGATCAGCAGCAGCCCGGCCATCAGCGAGCGATACGCGAGACTGCACAGCGCGAACACGAACAAGTTGACGACGCCGATCACGACCCACTGGTAGCGCTTGATGACGCGGTTCACCGCTTCCTGCAGTGCGATGGTGCCGGTGCCGAGCCGCACACGGAACGTCGGATGATCGGCGCCGACATCGGCGACCGCTTGGTTCGCGGCGGCGAGTGCAGCGTCGACGGTGTCCTGTTTGTTGTCCGGATACCACAGCGACACGGTCGAGTCCTGCATGCGGAAGTCGACCACATGCCCGAAGTTCTTCGCGCTCGATCCCATCATCGCGCCGATCGCAGCCGCGCTGATCGCGCGTGGGCGATGGTCCAGCGGCAACCACTGCGGATTGCCGCCGTGGAACAGCCGGCTCGATTCGGCCAGATAGTCGGCGAACGCCAGCGTTGCACGCGGCGGCGCCGGACCGACCTCCATGCGGTTCTGCAGCGCCTGTTCGGTCATCACCGTATCGAGCTGCTGCGCGGTCCAGTCCGCTGCATTCGGGTCCTTCGCTTCGAGCACGATTTCCAGCGTATTCACACCGGGGAAATTGGCGTTGATCGCACGCACCGAGGTATTGAAGGCTGAATCCGGCCACAGCAGGTTGGTGCCTTCGACCGGATTGCCGATCTTGATCTGCGAAGCGGTCCAGATCACCAGCGCCGAAGTCGCGACAATGAGCAGGGTCGTGCGCAGCGCCATTCGGCCGTGCGTCAATGAAGCAATCTGCCCGAGGAAGTTATGGAAGTGCTGCCGCGCCCCGCGACGATCGTCCGCGCCGGTCAGTTGCAGAACATTGCGCGGTGCCGGCAGCGTCGCCAGCAACAGCGAGATCAGCACGCAGCCGGTCGGGATCAGCCATAGCGCCCACATGCCGCAGAAGATCGCGTGGCGCACCATCGCCGGGATCGGTGCGGCGACGACGACGATGATGCCGAGAATGTCGGTAAGGATGCCGAGCACCGACGGCGCCAGCATGATGCTCATCGTGACCTGCGCCGCCTTGAGTCGATCGCCGACGTGGGCATAGACCTCGTAGAAACGTTCGGTGAACTGCACGCTGTGCGAGAACGAACGCGCGGTGAGCAGGAGGGGGATCACCATCAGCAGCGGCTCGATCGAGATGCCGAGCCAGCCGACAAAGCCGAACGCCCAGATACCTGCCGTGGCGCTGGTGATGATCGGCGTCAGCACACCGACCCAGTTGCGCATGTAGAGCGCCAGTGCGAGCACCAGCGCGGCGAGCGTCGCCGCGAAGATGCCGACCATCTGCCACTCGTAGTGGTAGACCCAACCGATCAGCATGGGCTGGCCGGCGACGAAGACCTCGTGATGCGCATCGCGCGCCGATGCGGCGAGCTTCTGCACGTAGTCGAACACGACGCCGTAATCGAGCTTCTGCTCGATGAACGTCGCCATGACGATGGTCGAGCGATCGTCCGGTGAGATCAGGAACACGCGCACGTTCGCTGCCTTGTCGACGTTGCCGCGAAACTTCGCCAGCTCGGCATCCGTCTGCGGCGCATGGTCGCCCATCAGCGGGCGCATATCGATGCCGTCCGGTGTGGCCTCCGAATAGCGCGCCTTCTCGGTGGTGATCGAGATGATCTGCTCGTGATCGACGCCGGGCGTCAGATCGATGTCGCGCGTCAGCTTCCAGACCTTGGCGAGCGTCTCCGCGTTATAGATGTCGCCGTCGGTGCGACGGATCATCATCATCACCATCAGCGGGCTGCCGAAGTTCGGATGTGCCTTGTAGACCTGCACGAACGGATCGTCGGTCGGCAGCAAATCCGAGAAAATCGTCCGCAGCTGCACCTTCGGCAACGCAGCAGCGAAGAACAATGTGATCAGGATGAGTGCCGCGAAACACAGCTTGCGTCGGGCCAGCACCCAGGACGCAAAGCGTAGCCGCATCGAATCCACGGTTCAGTGCCGTGCGGCCACGGTCGGCACGCAAGAGACCAGTGCGGTCGCGCCGTTGGCCGCGCATATTGCGCGCGTCGCCGGATGCTTGAGGCCGATCATGGAAAGCCGTGGTGGCTCTCGCTTGAGCCGCCCGATTTTGCAGTGGAAGAACTCATGATCCCGCGGTCATGAATCTCGACAGGTCGATGCTCTCGCCGACCACCAGATCCTCGCGGCTGGCGAACTTCGGCTTAATCATCCACACCAGCAGCGGCAGCGTGATCAGCGACAGCACCATATTGATCAGCATGATCGCGACCAGCAGCAGGCCCATGTCGGCCATGAACTTCAGATCGGACAGGTAGTACCACGGCAGGATGCCGACCAGCATGATGGTGGCGGTGAACATGATCGCCTTGCCGGTGGTCGTCAGCGCGGACGAGATCGCCTTCTCCCAGCTGTGCTCGTGCACGGTGAATTCTTCGCAGATGCGCGACAGCAGATAGATGCCGTAGTCGATACCGACACCGACACCCATCACCGCGACGATCACCGCATTGATGTCGAGGCCGATGCCGAGCACCTTCATCACCGCGATCAGCAGGAAGTTAGACAGGTTCACCGGGATCAGCAGGATGAATGCCGCGACGAATGAGCGATACGCATATGCGGAGATGAACAGGATCGCCAGGTTCACCAGGCCGAGAATGAACCAGTGATAGCGATGCACCACACTGTTCATCGCCTGCTGCAGCGCGATCGCACCGGTGGCCATGCGCACGGTGAAATGTTCGTGATCGACACCGACGATGTCGACCGCGCGCTGCACGCTCTTCAACGCGGCATCTACGGTTTCCTGCTTGTTGTCCTTGTACCAGAACGACACCGTCGAATGCTGCTGCTCGAAATCCATCACATTGCCGAAGTTGACCGGATTCGAGCCGAACATCACCGCGCTGGCGGCGCCGAAGGTCGCCTTCGGGGTCGGGTCGACCGGCAGCCACTGCGGATTACCGCCCGAGAAAAGACGATTGCCTTCCGACATGTAGTCGGAGAACGACAGCGATGCACGCGGCCGCAGGTTCGGGTCCTTCTCGACGATCGCCTGGATGCGCGAGCGCACCGTCATCGCTTCGGCGGTGAGTGCTGCGCGCACCGTACTGTCGCCCGGATTCTTCGATTCCAGCACGACTTCCAGCGTATTCATGCCGGGGAAGTTCTTGTCGATCTTGCGTACTGCGGAGTTGAACTCCGAATCCGGCCACAGCAGGTTGCTGCCTTCGGTCGGATTTCCGATCTTGATCTGGAACGATTCGTAGACCGCCCAAACGCCGACCAGCACCGTCACCGCCGCGGTGTACTTCGCTGCATTGCCGAAGCTCAGCTTGGCGACCTGGCCGAGTAGATTCTTCAGCATCAGATGCACGCCGGTTTCTTTACCGGCGCCGCCGGCGATCTTCTCGATGTTGTTCGGCAGCGGCAGATACGACAGCAGGATCGACGCCAGGAACACGCCAGTCGGAATGATCCACAAGGCCCAGGCACCGCAGAACAGCGCGTGGTTGTACATCGTGCGGATCGGCGCAACGGCGATGAAGATGATGCCGAACACGTCGGTCATGATGCCGAGAATCGACGGCGCCATCATCACGCCCATCGTCACTTCCGCCGCTTTGCGCTTGTCCTTCAGGTGCGTGAGGATTTCGTAGTAGCGCTCGGAGTACTGGATACAGTGCGAGAACGTTCGCGCGACCAGAAGCAAGGGCACTATCGTCAATAGTGGCTCGATCGGCTTTTGTATCCAGCCAATGAAGCCGACACCCCAGACGCCGGCGACCACCGCGCAGACGATCGGCGTGACCACGCCGGCGATATTGCGCATGTACAGCACCAGCGCGATGACCAGCAGGCCCAACGTGACGCCGAAGATGCTGTAGGTCTGCTTCTGCAGCTTGTAGACCCAGCCGGTCAGCGTCGGCTGTCCGGCGAGGATCACGTCGTGATCTTTGTCCCGGGCATTCAGCACCAGATCGTGCGCGTACTTGAAGGCTTCGCCGTATTCGATCGAATCCTGGAAGGTCGCGAGGATCAGCGTCGCGGTCTCGTCATGCGACACGTAGAAATTGCGCGCATTGGGTGACTGATGCACACGCCGGCGGAAGTCCTCGACGTCGGCCGGCGTCGAAGGCACGGCGTCGCCCATCAGCGGACGCATGTCGACACCGCCCGGTGTGGCTTCGACGTAACGCAGCTTCTCGGTCGAGATCGAGATGATCTGATCGTGATCGACACCCGGCGCCAGATCGATCGCGCGCGTCAGATCCCAAACCTTCTGCAGCGTATCGGCATGGTAGATATCACCGTGCTTGCGCTTGATCTCGATGAACATCGTCAACGGGTTGCCGAAATTCGGATGGTCGTAATAGACCTGCACGAACGGATCGTCCTTCGGCAGCAGAT
>JAQGNU010000026.1 GCA_028291645.1 Nevskia sp. | reverse complement strand
GCCGCCTGCAGCCTGCCGGTGATCCGCAAGGATTTCCTGATCGATCCGCTGCAGCTGATCGAAGCACGCGCGATCGGCGCGGATTGCGTGTTGCTGATTGCCGCGGCCTTGTCGGTTGCGCAACTCGCCGAGCTGAACGTCTGTGCAACCGAGCTTGGACTCGACGTGCTGGTAGAGATCCACAATGCCGAAGAGCTGAGCGCGGTCGAAAAATCCGGCGTGCTGCCGCACGTGCTGCTCGGCATCAACAATCGCAATCTGCGCAGCTTCGCAACAACGCTGGACACCACGCTGCAGCTGTTGCCGCTATTGCTCGCCGATTGTGAAGTGGTGACGGAAAGCGGCATTGCCACAGCGTCCGATATCGTCCGCATGCAGACCGCCGGCGTACATCGCTTCCTGATCGGCGAATCGCTGATGCGTCAACCCAGACCCGGCGCGGCGCTGCGCATGCTGCTCACCGCGCGCTGAACCATCAGAAGCCGCGAAGGCTTTAGGCCTGTTTGATCGGATTGAGCAACCGCTTTGCCCGCGGCGGGGCTTAAGCGATTTTCTGGGTGCGGTGGTAGCTGACCAGCGCCGAATCGGTCGGCACCAGGATGCTGCGGCCCTGGCAAACCACCAGTCCGTCTTCTTCGAGTTTTTTCAGCACGCGCCCGGCCATCTCGCGCGAGCAGCCGACGATGCGCGCCAGTTCCTGACGGCTGATGCGAACCACCATGCCTTTCGGATTACTCTTGGCGTCGGGTTCCTGGGTCAGATCGAGCAAGGCGCGCGCGACGCGGCCGGCAACGTCCAGGAAGGTCAGATCGCGTAGGCGGCGACTGGTATCGCGCAGTCGTGCGGCCAATTGTCCGGCAACCTCGAACATGATGTCCGGGTGCTGGTGATTGAAGCCGCGGAACGCTTCGAAGCCGACTTCCGCCACCAGCGTCGGCGTGCGCGTACGCACGATCGCGGTGCGCACCATCTGGTCCGGAAACAGACACATCTCACCGAAAAACTCGCCGGGATTCAGGTAGGCCAACACCATTTCGCGGCCGTCCTCGTCCTCCACCAGCACGCTGACCGAGCCTTCGAGTATCAGATAGAGCGTATGCGGCTCATCGCCGGCGTGAACGATGTTGTGCTTCGGCGGATAACTGCGCTTGTGCGCAGCCGCGACGAACGCTTGGACGACCGGCCGCTTGAAAACCGCTTCTCCCCGCACTAGATATCTCCCCCCAAACCGCGCCATAGGGCTCATTTGACGCTACCCTAGTCGCTGAAAAATACCACAAGTTACTGGTCCGCAACCCAGGAGTTTGCAATGCAGGCGCGCATCAAATGGATCGAGAACGCCGCCTTCGTCGCCGAAAGCGGCAGCGGTCATGCCATCGTGGTCGATGGGCCGCCCGAAATCGGCGGTCGCGACCTTGGGCCAAGGCCGATGGAATTGATGCTGATGTCGGTCGGCAGTTGCTCGGCCGTCGACATCGTGATGATTCTGAAAAAGGCGCGCCAGCCAATCGATGCTTGCGAAGTGGAGGTGGCCGGCAAGCGCGCCGAGACCGATCCCAAGGTCTTCACCCACATCCACCTGCATTTCATCGTCAGCGGCGCCGGGCTGTCGGAGTCGCACGTCAAGCGCGCGGTGGCACTGTCGGCGGAGAAATACTGCTCGGCTTCGATCATGCTGCAAAAGGCTGCAGAAGTGACGCACGACTACGAGATTCGCAGCCCGGCCTGAATACGCTGCCGGGATGTCGCCTGAATGTCATCATTCCGCTTGAGTTTTCAGGGATAATAGGCGGCTCCCGCAGTCGCACCGCGGACGCCAGTTTCTCGATTTCGCTGACGGGGGAGCCCCCTTTGACCAAGCCTACGAACAATCCCAAGCTCAAGCTGCTCGGGTTCAACAACCTGACGAAGACGCTGAGCTTCAACATCTATGACATCTGCTATGCGCGCAGCCAGCAGCATCAGCAGGAATACATCGAGTACATCGACGAGGCGTACAACGCCGAGCGTCTGACCGATATCCTGACGGAAGTCGCGGACATCGTCGGCGCCAACATCCTCAATGTCGCACGCCAGGATTACGATCCGCAGGGCGCTTCGGTGACGATGCTGATTTCGGAAGGCCACCACGACGGCCTGTCGACGCCGGTGGTGCTCGATCCCACCGATCTGCGCGCCGATAAGCAGTCGGTCGTCGGCCATCTGGACAAGAGCCACATCACCGTCCACACCTATCCGGAAACGCATCCGGACGCAGGCATCAGCACCTTCCGCGCGGATATCGATGTCTCCACCTGCGGCAAGATTTCACCGCTGAAGGCGGTGAACTATCTGATCAAGAGTTTCGAATCCGACATCGTCGTGATGGACTACCGCGTGCGCGGCTTCACCCGCAACGTTCGCGGCATGAAGCACTTCATCGACCACTCGGTCGATTCGATCCAGAACTTCATCTCGCGCGACATCAAGGATCGCTACGACATGGTCGACGTCAACGTCTACCAGGAGACTATCTTCCACACCAAGATGCGCCTGAAGGAACTCGATCTCGACACTTACCTGTTCGGCGAAGGCGTTTCCGAGTTGCCGCCGCGCGAAGCGAAACGAATTCGTGAGCGCGTCAACCACGAGATCATGGAAATCTTCTACGGTCGCAACATCCAGCGCTGAGTTTCAAGCTTCAGCCAGGCCGGTCATTCCCACAGGCGAATGACCGGCCTGTTTCGTTTCAGCGCACACCGAGCCAGCCGCGGCGCTCAGCGCATCATGCCTTCCGAACCCACATTGCCCGCCGGCACGAAGCGGCGCTGACGCATCCACTTCGTCACTACCCACTTCTCGTCCTGCGTCACCGGCGCGCCGGCGTGCAGCGAACGCGGATCAACGCGGCCCGCGTCGTCGCAGTACTCGAAGTAGACGGCGTTGCCGCGCAGCGGCGACACCGCCCAGCCCAGCGTCGGGAACACGGTCTGCCCGCCGTCGCGCACATCGTTGAGATAGGTGACGAGCGTGCTGACGCGCTGGCCGCTGCGTGCGATCGACTCGCGGTTCGCGGCATTCGTCGGCTGCAGGTAGTCGAAATGCGGCTCGCTGCCGGCGCCGACCGGGTAATGCAGCACCTGCAGGCCCTCGCCGTTCTCGACCGGCAGGTTCATCAGCGCCGACAGGCGGCGATCGATGCGGGCGATGAAGTCGTCTTCTGCAAGCTGGAAGAACATGCCGGAGCTCGTGCGCTGGTCGCTGACGACGTCGTGTCCCGTCACCGGATCGACCAAGGTCGAAGGCTTCAGCCGCGGCCGCGCCATCTCGATCAGCGTGCGGCACTCGTCGGCGTCTAGCACGTTGCCGAGCGCGGCGAACACCGGATCGTCGGCGCGCGAATACACGATGATCTCGCGATCGGCAGCGTGGATGCGCGTGCCCGGCGCGAGCCGCGCGGTGGCGGCTGGTGCGTCGTTGTCCGGCAACTCGATGCTGTCGACCGGCACCGGCTGCCGGCGTTGACGCGCGTCGACGAAGGCCTCGACGATCGCCTGCGCGGCACGCGCGTCCATACCCTGCTGCCGCATCACGCCGACCAGTGCTTGCGGCAGTTGGCCGCGGTCGAGGTTCTGCGTCAACCAGCGGCCCAGTTCCGGCGCGAAGCGGACGAGCACGGCCATGCGCTCACACCGGACCGGACGTAGCGACCCAGCCATGCTCGCCGAGTGTGAAGCCCTGGTGCAGCTGCAGGCGGCCGCCGGCACCGTTGATGACACGCGTCACCATCGGCAGCACACGCTGAGCGTCGGCGTCCTGCATCCACGGCGCCGGTTCGATCTGATACGTGTAGCTGACCACCGCCGAAGGATGCTGCGCGTCGTGCGTATCCAGCTCCCAGCTCATAACCTTGTCGAGCTTGATCTGCGCAGCGCAGAAATCGTTCGGGTGCTCGACGCCGTTACGATTGGTGTACGCATGCGGCTTGTAGTACTTGCGGCCTTCGTCGGTCAATGCATAGCGCTTGACCACGCCCTGCGGGTTTTCCTCCGTCTTCGGGACCGCGACGACCGTACTGGTCGCGAGACCCAGCTTTTCGAACACCGGCAGTTGCACGGCATGGCGTGAACCCGCACCGGCATCCGCCGGCGTCAGGTCCATCGGCCAGTCGAACATCGCCAGACACACATCACCGCGCTTGGCGAGGACATCTTCGAGCGCAGCCTTGAAGTTCTCGCGCGTCGGCGCGTTGCGGTCGTCGTGCTTGCTGCAGGCCGGCAGCACGGACAACACCGCGACCATCATCAGAATCTTGTGGAACGGAAGCTTCATGTCACTCGTCTGTGGTTGGGAATACAGGTTCAATGCGGAACGCACATTCGCGAGGGAAGGCAGGCCGACCGGGCGAGTCATCGTCGGTGCTTACTCGGACAGTTCGTCGGCGATCCAGCCGCGCTGCGTCAGATGCACGCCGAGGCGCAACTGCAGCGTGCCGGCATTCTCGACCGCGTGCGTCACCACCGGAAACACGCGGCGCGCGTCCGCCGTCTGCGTCCACGACGCCGGGACGATCTTGTAGGTGAACAGCACCGAGGTCACAGTGTGACCATCGAGCGCCTGCGGCTTTTCCCAGCCGACCACACGGTCGAGCGACAAGGTCGCCGCGCAGAAATCGGCCGGATGGGTGACGCGCCGCGTCGCCGTGGCGATCACCACCGGCACGTGCAGGTAATACTTCCGCCCTTCCGCGGTCAGCGCGTATTCACGCGCCGCCAACGCAACGGTGTTGCCGTCTGTAGCCTTGCGTGGCACGCCCACAGCGCGGCCTGTCGCCAGGCCGAGCGCTTCGAGCACCGGCATCTGCTGTGCGTCGAGGCTGCGCGCCTGCTGATCGACCGCCGTCACGGTGATCGGCCAGTCGTACTTGGCGAGGCACAGATGGCCGCGCTGTGCGAGGTAATCGTTGACCGCCGCCGTGAGATTCGCGCGATTGGGCAACTGCGCCTGCGGGTTCCGGCAGGCACCGAGCAGCGCGAGGATGGTCAGGGCCGCCACGGCCCGGCATCGTTTCATCGTCTGATTGGCCATCAAGTACTGCACGCCGATCAATTCACGCAGGCGCCGCTGGTCGGCGGCGTATCGGGAATCTGATAGCCGTCGGTCAAGGTATTGAGGAAGCAGACGACGTCGGCGATGTCCTGATCGCTCATCGATGGCTTCGAGCCCGGCGAGCGCGGCTGTGTGCCGCCGCCGAGCGTGTTGTCGCCCCCGATTCCGGTACCGAGCGGAACTTCCTCATCGACGTTGCCCTGGAACGCTGTCGGCAGGTCGTTGAAGATCTGCAGCTTCGCGCCGGGCACGTAGGTCGGCTGCAGCGCGTAGTCCGGGTTGTCGACCGGCGTGCCGGAACCACCGCTGTTCGGATACCAGTATTCCGGGTTGGTATCGCGCGTGTTGTAGAAATGCACGACCTGGCCCAGCGAGTGGAACACGCCGTTGTGGAAGAACGCGCTACGCGTCGCCACGTTGCGCAGCGTCGGCACCTTGAATTGTCCGCAGTATTGATCAGACGTCTCGAAGCCCGGCGAACCCGGCGCGTGGTCGGTGCGGTAGGGTCCGCACAGGCCCATGTCGTAATAGGTCGGATCCTTGTCGTTGGCCGGGATCGGATCGGGGTTGCCGGGAATCGAACTGTCGTTGCGCGGCGCACCGATCGCCTGATAGGTAAAGTCCGTCATCAGACCCTGGTTGCCGTTGAAATTGACACCGCCGTAGTGACAGGCCGAGCAGTTGCCGATATCGCCGGTGTTGAAGTTGATGAGGCCGCGCCTTTCGGCGGCGGTCAGCGTACCGCCGAGCTTGTTGTGAACGTAGAGATCGTACTTGCTGGTGTAGGGGTGGAAGCTTAAGTCTTCCTGCTCGTAGGCCTGGATGGCCTGACCGAGAGCGGTAAACGCCGCGCCGGTGTCGTCGAACACGTTCGCGCCGAAGGCCTGCTTGAACAGATCGGCATAGCTGCCGCTCTTCACTGCCTGTACGACAACATCCTTTGAAGCGTTGTTCATCTCGATCGGGTTGAGCAACGGCAGTTCCGGCTGCGCAGCCAGCGTCGGCGCACGACCGTCTAGCATGAAGCCGCCGCCGGCCGAGGGCAAAGTCACGCCGTCCGGGTTCGCGGCATTGTCGTTGTATGGCGGGGTCGCGTCCTTGTAGCGCAGCGTCGGCACCGCGCGAACTCCCGATTGCGCAGAATCGGAACCGAGCTGTACGGCCAGACTGTTCGGCGGACCATACGCGTACTGCGGCGAGTGGCAGCTCGCACACGACATGTCCTTGCCGCCCGACAGGGTCTGATCGAAAAACGCCTTCTGCCCCACCTGTGCTGCGAGACTCAGAGTCGAGCCGCTTGCGCCACCAGTGGTATTGCCACCAGTGCTCCCACTGCCATTACCGCTGCCACCTCCGCAAGCCGCCAGCACGAACAAGGCCGCGCCGCACGCAGCAACGACATGGAACTTGATACGCATCTCCATCCCTCTTGTTACGGTCTCCGGCCCGTTGCCGCTTCGCGTAGACGCGATCGCAAGCGGGTGCGGGTCGGCACGGAACGCCACAAAGCAAGACGGGCCGTAGAAACGGCCCGGCACACGTCCCATGCGTAACTGCAAAGTGCGTGGGGCGGCGGACCGCCCCACGCCAACTCCTGTACTGCGTTTTACTTCGTCGGCGCCCAGACATTTGCCTGGCTGACGTCCGGACCCGTTTGCGGCGTCACGGCAACTCCGCCCACGCCGGTGCCCGAAATGTCGGCCGGGTTCAGCTTCTGCACGTAGTTGGCCGGAATCACGTAGGCGTGATTGATCGGACGCACGGAATCGAAGTGCGTATCCGCGCTGCCCGCGAATTCCGGCAGGGCCGTGATGTTCGCGGCGACGAAGGCCTCGGTGTACTTCGCGCGGTTCAGGTACGAAGCATCGACGGCCGGGTCGGCGATCTGGAACATGTCCTGCACCGTGCGCACCAGCGAGAAGTGGCTGTAGGCGTCGCTGTCCTTGATGCCCTTCGGTGCCGAGCCGATGTCCTGCTGATTGGTGATGACGCCGAAGATCGAATTGCCGTGGCCGCCATTGCCGTTGCCGTAGCCGCTCGGCTGCGCGGTCGCCGTGGCCTTGCCGCTCGCGTCCACCGTCACCGGTGCATCACCGGAATTCTTGCCGCCGGCGTTCCAGCCGCAGCACGAGGTGCTGGAGCCCTCGCCTTCGTCGAACATGATCACAATCGCAACGTGCTTCTGCGGGTTCTTCCACAGCGCCGAGTTCTGGATCGCGGTGACAACCTTGTTGAGATAGATATCGGCGCGGGTGATGCCGACGGTCTCGCCGTTGTTATTGTCGTTGCAGCTCGCATCGCTGCCGACGCCGTGCATGTCGTCGCACTGGTCCGGCACGATGAAGTTGACGTTGGCGGCGTCGCCAGCCGCGAGGTCGGCGCCAAACTGGTCGTACATCCAGCCGGTCGGAACCGTGTACGCCGAGGTCTTCTTCCAGTCCGCTTCGGTGTACTGCGTGCCGAAGATCGTGCGGTTGTCAGCAACAAACTCCGGCAACAGGCGCGCGGCCTGGTAGGCGATCGACGGGCCGTGCTTGACCTTGTACAAGCCACCCACTACCGCAAAGTTGGGAGTGCCGGTCACATTCGTGCCGTCGGTGTCGGTCTCGTTGTACGTATCGGCGACCGCTGGATCGGCGACGCTGTCAGAACGCACATCTTGGCCTGGGTTCATCGACTCGCTGTAGGTGCGCCAGGTCAGACCGGCTTTCGACAGCAGCGTGAACAGATTGTCGCCCGGCTCGTTGTGATTGGTGCCACCGGTTGGCGACGTGCTGCAAGTGGCGCCGGCGGTGCTGCTGTAGCCGGCGAGGTGCGCACTGTCCAGCGGCGGCAGCGCCGTCTGCGCCGGCAGTGGCTGGCCGTCGGAGGCCGTGCCGCCCGCGAAGGCGACATCCGTCGGCGCGTTGGCGCCGGTGGCGCCGCAACCGAACCAGTTGTCGTCGGTGATGCCCCAGTCGTCGGCGCCGCCGAGCGCGGTGTAGTTCGGCTCGGACGGGTTGCCGGTCGAGTAGTAGGTCGTCAGCTGATTGTAGGTGTTGAGGAGTTTGTTGATGACCGGCGCGCGCGGGTTGCCAACGATGGCGTCGGTCGACTTGTTCTCCTCGACGATCACGAAAATGTTGTCGTAGGCCGGCACGCCTTCGATATTGAACGCGGCCTGCTGCGCCTGCGCGAAGGTGATCGTCGTGCGCGTGTCGGCCGGGATCGTCTCGCCCGAGGTGATGCCCGTAACGCCGGCGAGTCTGGGATCGCCGCCGGCGACGGCCAGCGCATCCGGATACTTATCGCCGCGATCGAGCTTGGTGGTCGCGTAGGTGTAGCGGTTGCTCAGTTGGTTGTATGCGTACAGCACCGCGTACTGCTCGGCGCCGGACAGGGTGTTGACGTCGGCGAGCACGTCGGCGGCGCTGACGGTGGCCGTGCCCTGATTGAACGTCGGACCGCTCAGACGGGTGGCGAGGTTGGCCTTCTCGGTCGCGTAGGCCGAGCTGTTCGCCTCGACCAGGCGCTGCACTTCGCTCGACGCCGGGCTGATCACGATCTTGCTCGCACCCTGGTCGGTAGCTTGCGCGGTGGAGGCGCGCAGGATCAGGTGACTGGGAACCGCCGAGCCGGTCGCGGTGTTCTTGGCCGAGTTCGGAATGTCCGCGATAAATTGACCCGTGTCGCCCGTCTTCAGCGTGAAGTGCCCGCTGCTGTCGGTCGTCGCCGTGGTCTCCGTGCCGTCACATTTGCCGTTGTTGTTCATGTCCACACAAACCGTGGCACCCGAGTAATAACCCGGCTTGATGGTCGGATTGCCCGTCTTGCTGCCGGAAACGTAGGCGGCGGACGCCACAACGCCACTGTAGGTCGTCCCATTATCATCGCCGCCGCACGCGGCGAGCATCGACATCGCAGCCAGTGCAGACGTATTAAAAATGGTTTTGGACGGCCGCAATGTGGCCTTCGACTTCTTCGACTTTGCCATGAACTCCCTCGCAAGGTTTGGTGGACGGCCGTGTTCGTGGCAGCTCGCCACGTCCCCCGGATTGTTTCGAGCGCGGAGTATCGAAATCGACTGTGAAGATTTTTTGTCGCTAGGATTACAGCGCGGCTGCAGCGCTGCATCGAAATGCGCGCGGCTTGCGCGGCAGCGACGCCGCGCACAGCGTCAATCGAGTTATAAGCTCAGCTGACGAAGTCGATCGAAAGGCCGATAAATATTGGCATTTGTGCTATTGCCTGCGCGCGAAAATCCGCTCGCACCGACAGCGACGCTGGATCGATTTTGAGTCATTTGAAGGCGCGATCGAGGCGGCGCGCTTAACAAATCGATGCACATCTTTACACTCTAAATGCCGGCTCATTTCGACTGCGCAGTGATGGAGCGCACGCCACGCGCTGCCGGATCGATCACGCACTTGATAACCGGCGTTGGCCGGCATGCATCGGCTTACGTCGACGTCGCCGTCACCACTGCTGCGGCAACGTCGCCACGACAAACCACGCAATCCCGACCGGCGCGCTTGGCCGCATACATAGCATCATCGGCTGCGGCGATCAGCGCAGCGGCTGTAGTGCCGTGCTGTGGATAGCCGGCGATGCCGATCGAGATGCTGATCGGCCCGATCGCTTGATGCCGGTGTGTAATTTCGAGCCGCCGCACATTGGCGCGTAATTCTTCGGCCTTGGCGACGGCCTGCCGCAAATTGGTCCGCGTCAGGACCACCGCGAACTCCTCGCCGCCATAGCGGCAGGCGATGTCGCTGCCACGAAACTGATCGAATAGCACATCGCCGATCATGCGCAGCACCTGATCGCCGAGATCGTGACCGTAGGCATCGTTGAAGCGCTTGAAGCGATCGACGTCGAACATCAGCACCGCCAGCGGCAGACCCTCGCGCTCGGCCACGCTCAGCTCGCGCGGCAAGCTTTCCGCCAGATAGCGGCGATTGAACAAACGCGTCAGCGGATCGCGGATCGATTGCTGCCGCAGCGTTTGTCGCAAACGAATATTGGCCAGCGCGATGCCGAGACGATCGGCCACCATCGCCGAGAGCTGTTCGAGATGGGTATCCGAGTGTGCCGCTGCACGGCCACCAGCCGCCGCCTGCAGGTACAGCAGGCCCAGGGTTTCGCCCTGCGCCGACATCGGCACGCAAATCAATTGCGCGCCCGCATCGATGCGGCGGATATGCTGGCAACGCAAACCATCCTTGTCGTCGCCACGATGCGACTGGCCGCGACGCAGAGCCCAACAGGCGTCCAGCGCCAGCGAGTCGTCGCTGAAGATCGGACTGCCCCATTCGGCGACCGATTCGAGAAAGTTGCCACTATCGCGTATCAGGTAGAGCGCGCCGCCGTAGCCCGGAAACAGCTCGCAGCCGAAACCTGCAATCGGAGCAGCGATCTCGTCGAGGCTCTGGCAGGCCTGAATGGTGGCGCTAAGTTCGCCCAGCAGCGTGATCTCGCGGTTCTGCTGAGAGAGCAGCGCAAAACCACTTTCGAGTTGGGTCTTGCTGTCGTGCAGATCCTGTTCGATCTGCTTGCGGGCAGTGATGTCCTGGATCTGGGAAATGAATTGAATCGGCTGACCCAGTTCGTCGCGCAGGATCGCGACATCGAGCTGGGTGCGGATTTCGCGCCCCTGCTTGACGATGTAGCGCTTCTCCATCCGATAAGTGTCGCCGCGCGCCTCGAGCAGATTCTTCACTTCGTCGAGATCGCGATCGAGATCGTCGGGATGCGTCAGATCCTGAAACGTCAGCGCCAACAGCTCCTCTTCGCTGTACCCGAACATCGCGCAGAGCGCCTGATTGACGGTGATCCAGCGGCCATCGAGACCGACGATGGCGCAGCCGATCGGCGCAGTTTCCAGCGTCAGACGAAAGCGCCGTTCGCTCGCCTCGATCTGGCCGCGGCGCCGGTTCAGCAGTTCCACAGAGTCGCCCAGGTTCTGGTTGGCGGCGTGCAGCTTCTGCCGCTCCAGTTCGCGCGCGCTGAGGAACGCCGAAGCCTGCGGTACCAGCGGCCACACTGCCAACGCGGTCACCGCCGAGATCGCCGCCGTCACCACCGTTGCCGCGGCGTCGATGCGGTACACCGGCAACCAGATGTCGAGGATGCTGATGAAGTGGGTCGTGCCGCAGGCAAAGATGAACAAGCCGAATAGCGCGAATACCCAGTTGAATTTCAAATTCGGCTGGCGTTTGAGGAACACCAGCAGCGTGATCGGAATCGAGTAGTACGCCAAGCCGATCACCGCATGGCTACCGACCAAGGACCACAGCAGCAGCGGATCCCACGACAGACAATAGCCGTGCGGCAGGAACTTGGAGTTTCCCAGCGCCCCGATAATCGAATGCAGCATTCCGCTCACTTCACTCCCCAGTACAGCCGTGCCGACGGTCAACGCAGTAAGTGCCGCCCCCCGGCCGCACTACGCGCGTCAGTGTGGATCACCGCATCAGCTCGGGCGCTTATTTCCGCTGACCGGTACCAAATGTGCAGCAGGCGAGCGGGCACCTACTGCGGCGCTGGGATCGGGTTCGTCAACCCGCCACCGTCATATGGTCGATCAACACCGAGCCGCAGCGCACACCGCCGCGGGTATCGACATCGCTGGCAATCGCCGCAATCGAACGGAACATCTCGGGCAGCGTGCCGGCGATGGTGATGTTCTGCACCGGATAAGCGATCACGCCGCCTTCGACCCAAAAGCCGGAAGCGCCACGCGAATAATCGCCGGTGACGGTATTGACACCCTGGCCCATCAGATCGGTGACGATCAGACCCTGGCCCATCTCGCGGGTCAGCGCTGCGAAGCCGCCATCGAACGTGGAATCAACCACCAGGTTGTAGATGCCGCCGGCATTGCCGGTCGTCACCAGACCGAGCTTGCGTGCGCTGTACGCGCCGAGCAGATAGCCCTGCAGTACGCCATTGGCGATCAAGGCACGCTCGGCGGTTGCCACACCGTCGGAATCGAATGCGCTGCTGGACGCGCCGCGCAGCAGGAACGGCCGCTGCACCGCGTTGACGCGTTCCGAGAAGATCGTTTCGCCGAGGCGATCCAGCAGGAAGGATGCACGCCGGTACAGCGCACCGCCGGAAATCGCACCGAGGAAATGACCGAACAGGCCACGCGCGACCTCCGCCGGAAACAGCACCGGTGTGGTGCGTGTGCTCAGGCCCTGCGCGCCGAGACGCGCGGCAGCGCGTTCGCCTGCGCGCGTTCCCACCGCGGCCGCCGCTTCGAGGTCTTGCGCGGCGCGCGCGGCGCTATACCAGTGTCCGTTCTGCATCGCTTCGCCGGCACCGGCGATGGCGACACAGCTGAGGCTGTGGTCGGTGCTTTCACGCGCGCCGAGGAAGCCGTGCGTGTTGGCGTAGACGCTTAAGGAATGGCGCGTGTCGACCGAGGCGCCTTCCGACTGGCTGACGCGCGCATCGGCGGCAAACGCCGCGGCCTCGCATTCCTTGGCCAGGTCGATCGCCGCTTCGGCACTCAGGTTCCAGGGATGGCACAGATCGAGATCGGGAAAGTTGGTCGCCATCAAGGCCGCGTCGGCGAGGCCCACATACGGATCTTCGCCACTGGCCCGCGCGATCGCGCAGGCGGCCTCGACTGCGCGCTGCAAGCCGGCTTCGCTGAGTTCGCCGGTGCTGGCCGAACCGGTGCGCTGGCCGAACAGCACCGCGATCGACAGCTCGCGATCGCGCTGGAACTGCACCGCTTCGACTTCGCCCATGCGTACGCTGGTGCTCAAGCCGCGGCTGACGCCGACCGAAACTTCGGCCGCGCTGGCGCCGAGTTGTTTTGCCGATGCCAGCGCGCGCGCCAGCCACGGTTGCAGTTCGGCGACGGAGGGCAAGGTCTGTACGGGCGCGGAGGTGGTCATGAGCGGTCGATGGCAGAGGGATCAGCAGA
>JAQGNU010000023.1 GCA_028291645.1 Nevskia sp. | reverse complement strand
CGTCGTCGCTGCGCGCGCGCTCGGGGCGCGTACTGTGCTCCGGGCCGGAGGCGTAAGGCAGTTGCGGCGCGCGTGGCGCTGGCCGCTCGGCTGCGCGCGGCGCGGACCGGTCGGGCGTGACGGGACGCGCGACCGGCCGCTCATGCGTGCGTGTCGGTGACGCGACCACTGAGTAGCCGCGATCGCGGCTGGTGTTGGCATCCGCCAGCAGCAGCGGCGTATCGCCCTGCGCCATCGCCGCGAGCGCGGCGGCGATCTCGATCGCCGGCACATTGTGTTCGCGCTCGTAATCCTCGATCAGGCTGCGGAACGGATCGAGGCCGCCGGCGCCCAGCGCATCGGCGATCTTCGCCTTGAAACGTGAAATGCGCTGATCGTTCACCGCCGCCACGCTCGGCAGCTCCATCGCCGAAATGTTTTGCCGCGTGGCGCGTTCGATCGCCTTCAGCAGATGGCGTTCGCGCGGTGCGATGAACAGGATCGCCTCGCCGCTGCGGCCGGCGCGGCCGGTGCGGCCGATGCGATGCACGTAGCTTTCGGTGTCGGTCGGAATGTCGTAGTTGATGACGTGGCTGATGCGCTCGACATCGAGTCCGCGCGCGGCGATGTCGGTGGCGACGACGATATCGAGATCGCCGCTCTTCAAGCGCGCGACAGTGCGCTCGCGCGCCTTCTGCTCCATGTCGCCGTTGAGTGCGGCGGCCGCGAAGCCGCGTGCTTCGAGCTTCTCCGCCAGCTCCTGCGTCGCCGCCTTGGTGCGCGAGAAGATCAGCAGGCCATCGAAATCCTCGGCTTCGAGGATGCGCGTCAGCGCGTCCAGTTTATTGACGCCGCTGACCAGCCAATAGCGCTGGCGGATGTTGGTCGCCGTGGTGGTCTTGCTGCGGATGGTGACTTCCGCCGGCGTATGCAGATAGGTCTGCGCGATGCGGCGGATCTGCGACGGCATCGTCGCCGAGAACAGTGCCACCTGGCGCGTCGGCGGCGTTTCCTTCAGCACGAATTCGACATCGTCGATGAAGCCCATGCGCAGCATCTCGTCGGCCTCGTCCAGCACCAGACACTTCAGCGCGGAGAGGTTCAGCGTGCCGCGCTTCATGTGATCGAGCACGCGGCCCGGCGTGCCGACGATGACGTGCACGCCGCGGCGCAGCGCCTTCAGCTGCGGCTCGTAGCTCTGGCCGCCGTAGATCGGCAGCACGTGGAAGCCGGGCAGATGTGCCGCGTATTTCTGGAACGCCTCGGCCACCTGGATCGCCAGCTCGCGCGTCGGTGCGAGCACCAGCGCCTGCGGCAGCTTCGCGTTCAGATCGATCTGCGACAGGATCGGCAGCGCGAACGCCGCGGTCTTGCCGGTACCGGTCTGCGCCTGGCCGAGCACATCGCGCCCCGCCAGCAGATGCGGAATCGTCGCCGCCTGAATCGGCGAAGGCGTTTCGTAGCCGACGGTTTCGAGCGCCTTCAGTACGGGCGCGCCGAGTGCTAAATCGCGGAACGTGACGCCGCCATCGGCGGCATCACTGGTTTGGGGGAGATCGGTCGACATCGCAACACCTCGTGAAGTGGTTCGCGCATCGCCAGCATTGCTGACTACGAACCCGGCGAATGCGCCTGGAGCGAGCGGCAGCGAGGCCGAAACGCCGCGGCGTATGGAAGCGCCGCGCAATGACCGGCCAGGGAATTCGGGCCGGGGATTGGAGATCCGCGTCGGTGTCGCCACGATGGCCACGGTGAAGCGGACCGGGATTTTACGCGTTTATCGGCGCGGCGTTTTGTTGAGCTTGTATGCCGAGCGGCAATGCGACGCAGTCGTCTAGCTCGGACCGAGTTTGCGAACCACAATACGCGGCCGCGATGATCGCCAACGAATGCGCGACCGACGAACTAGAGGATGTTGGGGCGCAGGTCCACCCGCCCCACCTTACGAGCTTTTACGCACCATGAGCGACACGATCGTTTCAGCCACGCAATTACGACAGAATCCGCAAGACGGTTCTCCTCACGTCGTCTTGCTAGGAGCTGGTGCAAGCCGTGCATCATTTCCGCAAGGGGACGCAAATGGCCGAATACTTCCGATCATGTGCGATTTCGTCGAAGTCCTTGATCTCGCCGGATCACTAAGGGATGCGGGCATAGACCCCAAGGAAAACTTCGAGGTCGTCTATTCTCGTCTCGTTTCTGATCGATTGGCAGGTGATCTCCTGCAGAAACTTGAACGCCGGATAAACAGCTATTTCTCGGCGCTTACCTTGCCGACAACGGCAACGCATTACGATCGACTACTACTGTCCCTACGGAGTAAGGACGCAATCGTCACCTTTAATTGGGACCCATTCCTATTCGATGCTTACCGGCGCAATTTCGAAGTTACTCAAGGAAAATTGCCTGGGATTTACTTCCTCCACGGAAATGTGCGCATTGGGTGCTGTCCAGATCACGATGAGTGGGGGGATAGACATGCTGCATGTACTACATGTCGAAATCCCTACTGGGACGTGCCGTTGCTCTACCCAATCGAAAAGAAGGACTACTCGACGAATCATTACATCGCTTCAGCATGGCGAGAAGCGAAAGACTCGCTTGGCAGTGCGCTCACCCTTACCATCTTCGGCTACGGAGCTCCTGATTCCGACGCAGATGCTGTAAAGCTCTTGAGAGATGGATGGTTTGGCCGGAGCAATCGAGAAGCGGAACATGTTGAAATCATCGACACGGCAGATAGACAGATGCTCTATGGTCGATGGGAATCATTCACACCCACTCTTCATCTGCATTTCGAGAGCGAATTCCGCAACTCTCGTCTTTGGCGTTGGCCGCGAAGATCGTGCGAGTCTTTGTTTTACCCTTCAATCATGGGACAGCCATGTGAGGACTTTCCGCTACCCAATACGAGCAGCCTAATAGAGCTGCAGCAGTATTGCTCGGAAATTGCTAGACATGAGCAACCGTAGCGTGCGCTCCGCGCGATCTTCCTTATTAGTACACCTCAAACTCGTGCGCAAAGCGCACGCTACGCCCGAACTCAAATCGCTGCAGCAATTCGCGTTACGAAAACACGCGTGGGACGAAAAAATTAGTGCGGTCGCTGATCGTGCTGATGCCGCAGCTCTTCATCGCGCCGATGCTGATCCTCTTCGCGACGACGGCGATCGTCGTCATCGTGATGGCGGTGTTCGTCGGCCTGAACGTCAACGGCGATCACGGGCCGCTCGACGACGCGCTCGACGACTGTTGGTGCCGGCGCTGGGGCTTGGGCGGGAGGTGGTGGCGGCGCATTGCAGCTCGCCAGCAGTAGCGCTGCGGGCAGGCTTGCCAGCGTTGCCAGGATCGTTACTTTAATTTTGTTGACGCGCGCGCGGCTTGAGGTCTTGCTCATGACTTTCTCCAACAGCAGTGACTGGCACGGTCAAATGCGGCGAGCTTATTGATAGAAGAGCTCGATCTGACCTGTGCGTCGCTGTGTATGGACACCTCGGCAAGCGTTTCGTGCGGCTCGTTGCGTACATCGCGAAACTTTGAGTAAGCGCAGCGTGCGCTCAACGTACGATCCTTGCTCCACCCGCGAATCGGTTTCGTGCGCAGCGCGCACGCCGCGCCGACTCAAACCGTCGCGGCAATCCGCGCATGCAGCGCGGCACTGCGCTTGCCGCCAGGCTGCGCGCGCTGATTCATGCGGCGACAAAGCCAGTCCAGGTGATCGAGGCCGCTGGCCCAGTCGCCGAAGCCGGAATCGGCGTTGATATGTCCGGCTTCGCCGAGATCGACGAAGTCGCTGCCCCAGCGCTCGGCCCAGCGCTGCGCGACGCTTAGCGAAATCCAGGGATCGTTGCGGCTGGCGATGACGCTGCTCGGAAACTGCAGCGGCGTCTGCAGCAGATGGTTATCGGCGTCGAAGCGCGCCGGATCGGCGGGAGCGACCAGCAGGGCGCCGGCGATCAGGCCGGACTGGAAGATTTCGGCGCGCACCGTTGCCAGGCAGCCGAAGCTGTGCGCGATCACCAGCGCGGGCTCGTCGAGCGCCACCGCGGCTTCGACGATGCTGCGCGCCCAGCGGTCGAGATCGGGCGTGTTCCAGTCGCTTTGTTCGACGCGCCGGAAATCGGTGTAACGCCGCTGCCACAGACTCTGCCAATGGCGCTCGCCGCTGCCGCCCAGGCCCGGCACTACCAGCACCGGGCCCTGCCAGTCCAGCAATTCCTGCGTGTTCATCGCTTCGATCCACCTGCGTGGCGCGCATCCCGCGCCGATCGGTGCACCTTAGTGCAAGGCCATCAGCGCTTGAAGTAGTTTCCGGCTCTTTGCTTAGCAGTCCGCTGCAAGGCCGCGCGTCGGCTGCCGCGAGCGTCCGGGTAAACTTCGCGTCGAAACCACCGGAGAACATTCATGGACGTCCGCGCCGCCGTCGCGTTTGCAGCGGGTCAGCCTTTTGCGATCGAAACCGTGCAGCTAGACGGCCCGCGCGGCCGCACCGACGTGCCGAAGATCGTCGACTGGTACATGGAGAAGAAAATCAACATCGACGATCTGATCACCCACATCCTGCCGCTGGAGCGGATCAACGAAGGCTTCGAACTGATGGCGCGCGGCGAATCGATCCGCAGTGTCGTGGTGTATTGATTACGGCGGTCGTCACGCGCAGCGAGCAAGCCTGCTTTGGCGGGCGTCGGGGCTTTTACTCGCGCAGATCGACTTCGACCGGCGCCGAGATGCGCTTGGGTGTGTACACTCCGCAGCAGGCGTTGCACGGCGCGAAAATGCCGGCGCTGTACTCCCTCGCTGGACTCGCCTGCGAGGAGAAAACGTTCTTCATCAAGGCTGGCGCACAGCCCGTAGAACCCATAATTTGATGGGTAAGGTAGCCGCGGGTACGTCGGGGAAGCACACAGAAATTGCTATTTTTGGGGGAAATCAATGCATCGCAGTAGTGTCGTATTGCTTGTTACGGTCGGCGCGCTTGTCAATTCAGCGTGCTCCTTGGTTGCCCCTCAATACACAGCCGATCTGTCGGACGTCCAGCGACTCAAGGACGCCCATATAGATAGCGCAAAGGTCGGAGAATTTACTGCCAGTAAAGAATCGACGATTTCCTTGCGGGGATCCTCCCTCAGTTCGCCATACGAGAACTCCTACGGAAAATACCTTGCGGAGTCCTTGAAACAGGAACTGCAGTTGGCTGGCAAGCTGGCACCGGATTCGACGATCGAAGTCACCGGAGTCCTCTTGGAAAACGACCTCGACGCGAGCGGATTTTCGACGGGGACGGGTCACATCAAGGCCCACTTCACTGTCAAGCACAGCGACGCAACCGCATACGATCAAATCAAGGCTGCCGATATCAAATGGGATTCTTCTTTCGTCGGCAGCGTCGCGATTCCTCGCGCCCAACAGCAATATCCCAAGCTGGTACAGGCGCTGCTATCGAAGTTGTTCGACGACAAAGCGTTCATAAAGGCTCTCCAGCAGGCATCGCAGCCGTGAAGTTTCCGAGCTTGGGCGCCGCGTTCGGTTTCGCAGCGCTACTGTCGGCGTGCGCTCATCCGATGGTGATCAGTCCGGATATCGTCCACATCGTGCCCGACTCTTCCACAAAGCCTATCCCCAAGAACGTTGGCTTTTATATTTCCGAGGACAAGCGCGCACTTGAAGTCACAACGCCGGGCGGCGGCGGCGACAAGGTGAGCTATCACCCTTACGCGGATACGGAGACCGCATTTTATAAGATGCTCTCCAACGTGTTCTTAAACGTTACGGTTCTCAAAACGGCGAATGATTCGGAAGCCCTGGGTAGAGGGCAGCTGAGCTTCATCATCATCCCGGATTTCCGAGCGGACTCCTCATCGTCGGGGATCGCGACTTGGATGGCCACTGATTTCAGTTTTGAAATAACCTGTAGTGTGCGGACTCTCGACGGGACGCAAGTTGCGGTCGAATCAGCGACGGGCCACGGCAAAGCGGAACTCGGCGAGCTCATAAAAGACTTTTCCTTATCGGGCAAGCGGGCCGCCGAAGATGCTCTTCTGAAAACTCAGCGGGCGCTTTTGGGCGACGCAAAGCTTAGGAATTAGTCGAGCTCGTCAACGAGTTCTGCGTCGAAGTCGTTGCGAGTTGGCATCGATAGATTTTCCGGGTTCGCACGCAAACCTGGTCGCAATCCGTTCGCAGGAAGGCAGGCTTGCGCAACGGCCATCCGAACCAGGCACTGACGACCCGGTTTTCCTGCTCGCTCGAACTCGATTTTCGTCCAACGGGCAAGTCGGTGGGTGGTGATGCACGTGCGACATGCGCCAAAAAACTGCCGGCGATCTCGAGAACATGGCGAAGCAACTCGGCGCTGCGGTCTACAATGCGCGCCCGCGCGCCCTGCAAATCCCCGACGCATATGTTGCTGAGTCTGAAAAATCTGAGCCTGGCGATGGGCACGACGGTGCTGCTCGACCAGGTCAACATCACGCTCGATCGCGGCGAACGGTTGTGCCTGGTCGGCCGCAATGGCGCCGGCAAGTCGACGCTGATGAAATTGATCGCCGGCCAGCAGAAGGCCGACAGCGGCGAGATCGTGCGCACGCAGGGCATGCGCGTCGCGCAGCTGTCGCAGGATGTCCCGAAGGGCATCGAAGGCACGGTGTTCGATGTCGTCGCGGCGGGACTCGGCGAAGTCGGCCGTCTGCTCGCGCAATATCACCATCTGCTGGCGCACGAGCCCGACAACATGAACGCGCTCGGCCGCGTGCAGACCGCGT
>JAQGNU010000015.1 GCA_028291645.1 Nevskia sp. | reverse complement strand
ATTGAACCCGGCGATATGTTCGCTGGTGAAATGCTCCGTATCCATGAACGCACTGCGGATATCGTCGAAGCGCGTCAGCACCCAGGTTCCATACGGATTGCGGTTATTGGCAGGCACGTAGAACACGCGCGGGCCCTGAAAGAACGGCAGCAATCCGGCATTGGGATCGCCGAGGCTGTCCTTGCGTCCGTACCAGATTTCCTTGGAGACAAGGTCGGCGGGAACATGATCCGGAATCTTCGGTGCCTGCATCTCTATTCCTCCTGCAATAGCCGCTCTGCTGTCGGCCGTTCTGGTTCGCATCGTCGGCGCCAGCGCTGAGCTGCCTGCGACGGCACCGCTACGGATGCGATCGATTCGGAGCGGCCGTGGCAGCGGCAAATTCCGCCATGACCTTGCTCTGGATTTCGATCGTGGAATAGCTGCCTGCATCGATCTGCGACTGCTGGCGCCGCATGGCCGCGTCGATCTCTTGCCAGCGCTTTTCGGCAATCGCGGCAACGTGCGCATGCGTGAAGATATAGAACTCTTCCTGGCAAACCGCGTCGACGATATGGCGCCCGGCGTCTTCCGGGCTGATGCCGTAGTTCATCGCCTTCTGGTTGATCGGATTGCCTTCGAACTGCCCGCCGAACTTCTCCGGACGGTTGCGGCCGGCGTTCCACATGCCGGTCTTGACGATGCCCGGACAGATCACGCTGAAGCCGAGACGGTCGCCGTACTCGCTGCGCAGCGCATCCGTCATGCCGAGCACCGCATGCTTGGCCGCGGTGTAGATCGCGGTGCCGATGCTGGCCTGACCGAGGCCGTTCTCCGAACAGGTATTGCAAATCCAGGCTTTGACCTGCCGTTCGATGAAGCGTCGCGCAAACGCGGTGGACCCATGCCAGACGCCGAAAACATTGACGCCGAAAGTCCATTGCAGATCCTTCTCCGTCATATCCAGCGCCATGCCGGTGGCGACCACGCCGGCGTTGTTGAACACCAGGGCCAGATTCGGAAATTGCAGGAACGCCGCATCGGCAAGCTGTTCGACCGCCGCAGGATCGGCCACATCACAACGCGCCGCGTGCGCCTTGCGACCGAGCGCGCGAACCTCGTCGGCCACTTTCTGCGCGCTCGCCAGGTCGATGTCGACCACCATCACGTCGGCGCCTGCTTTTGCGAGTGCCAGTGAAATTCCGCGTCCGATTCCGCTGCCCGCACCGGTGACGACTGCCGCTTTATTCTTGACTTCCATGGCTCCTCTCTGGTTTCATTGTCGCTGGCTACAATAGTATAGATCAGTTATATGATCAATCGGCAAGAGCGAGGTGTCGAATGTACGCCGGCAGATCGATATGGCGCATAGGAGAGCAGGATAAATGGGTGCATTGAGCGGCAAGGTTGCCATCGTCACCGGCGCGTCGAAAGGCATGGGCCGGAGTATGGCCCGTACTTTGGTGGATGCCGGCGCGAAGCTTGCGCTATTGGCGCGGCCTTCGGCCGAGCTGCAACACGCCGCGCAGGAACTCGGCGCCGCCGCGCTGGCCGTGCCCTGCGATGTTGCCGATCCCGATCAGGTGCGCAAGGCGTTCCGGCAGGTGATCGATGCCTTCGGGCAATTGGACATCCTGGTCAACAATGCGGCGATCTGCGAGCCGCACCTGGTCGAGAAAAGCAGCGACCAGCAGATCCGCAATGAAATCGCGATCAACTTGATCGGACCGATATTCTGCGCACGCGAAGCCATCCCCTATCTGCGCGCCGGCACCGGCAGCAATATCGTCAACGTCTCGACCGAATCGGTGCGACTGCCGTTTCCGTACCTGGCGATCTATGCCGCTAGCAAAGGTGGCCTGGAGACTTTCTCGGCTGGCCTGCGCGGCGAATTGCGGGCCGACCGCATTCGCGTCACCACGCTACGCGTCGGCAACGTCGGCGGCACCAGCATCATCGACAGCTGGTCGGATCAAATCAAGGCGGAATACTTCCCTGTCGTGCAGCAATCGGGGCATCTCGCATTGACCGGCGGCTTTGCCAAACCCGAAAGCGTCGCGCGCGCGCTGCTCGACATCCTGCTGTTGCCGGACGACCTCAATGTCGATCTGATCGAAGTCCGGTCTCGCTAACACGCCGCTCGGCAAAACCAGCGCGACTACAGCTGCACATAACATCACGAGGAGAAATCAATGCGCTTCAAGAATAAAGTTGCCGTCGTCACCGGTGCGGGTCAGGGCATCGGTGAACACTACGCGAAAGCCCTGGCGGCGGAAGGTGCGGCGGTCGTCGTGGCCGAGATCAACGAAGCCAACGGCACACGCGTGGCCGCGTCCATCAACGAAGCGGGCGGCAAGGCGATCTTTGTCAGAACCGATGTCGCGTCCGAGGAATCCGCGATGGCGATGGGCAGGGCCGCAGAAAAAGCATTCGGCGGTGTCGATCTGCTGATCAACAATGCGGCGATCTATGCAGGCATGCGGATGGAAAGCGAACTGACGATCGATCTTGCGTATTACCGACGCTTCATGGACGTCAATATCCATGGCGCCCTGGTGGTCACGCGGGCGGTTTACCAGTCGATGAAGCAACGTGGCGGCGGCGCCATCGTCAACGGCTCTTCGACCGCTGCTTACATCGGCTACGACTATTACGGCGTCGCCAAGCTGGCGCTCAACGGCCTGACGATGTCGCTGGCACGGGTGCTGGGACCGATGAATATCCGCATCAACGGCATCGCGCCGGGGCCGACCGACACCGAGGCGACCCGCACGACCGTGCCCGCTGCCGTGCTCGACAGCATCGTCGCGCAGCTGCCGCTGGCACGCCTGGGCGCGACCGACGACATCAGCAATACCGTGCTGTTCCTGCTGTCCGATGCGGCCAGCTGGATCACCGGACAGACCTGGTGCGTCGATGGCGGCATGATCCGCCGGCCTTAGGATTCCTTGTCGGGAATCCGATCGCATATCGCGGGACCGCGGCGTAACGGAGCATCCGTGCCGTCGCGGTAACCCGACGGTCGGTGCTTGCCAGGCCGGCGTCTTATGCAGGCAGACGCCGGGGCGAGTTCGACATTCGACCGCTTCGAGCGGCCGCGGGTGTTGACGCGAGATCGGCAGCGGCGCGTGTTTACCGTCACGAATACCAATACGGCGCCTTCAGATAGCGGCCGTAGTTTTCGGCGTCGTGCGCGAAGAAAATCTCCGCATCGTATTTTTCGGCGATCTCCTTCAGGCGCAGCATCGACTTGTAGCCGCGCACCGGATCGACGTGCGCACTCGCCAGCATCATCGTATCGAGGCCCTTCTGCGTGTAGCAGGCGTCGGCGGTGAACAGCATCGGCCGGCGATTCGACAGTTCCAGCATCAGGCTGTAGTGGCCGAGCGTATGCCCCGGCGTTTCGAACAGGTGCACGCCCTTGGCGATTTCCTGGTCGCCACTGAGCGTCTCGAAGCGCGGCGTATAGATTTCGAGATCGGGGGCCGTCGCCTGTCCGCCTTCGAAGCTGCGATCGGAGTACACGAACTTCTCGAACGGCTCCGGGTTCGCGGCGGCTTCCAGCTCGCATTTGTGGCAGATCGTCGTCGCATGCGTGCAGTGCTTGTTACCGCCACAATGATCGAAGTGATAGTGCGAGTTGATCACGTAGTTGATATCGCTGCCGCGCAAGCCGAGCAGATCGAGCTGACCGGGAATCGTCTGCCGCTGCGACTGCAGCGCGCCCTTCGGCGCAATCGCTTTGTTGAAATGCGCCAGGTCGAAACCGGTATCGAACATGAAGCGTCCGTCGGCATGGTCGATCAATACGCCGTAAGTCGGCATGCTGATCAATTTCTCGGATGGATAATTCCAGTAGACCTGATATTCCTTGGCGGACATCTCGCCGCCATCGAGCAAGGCCACTTGGGTATTTTTCATGTCGAGGATTCCTTCAATTGAGTGTGGCGGCATCGACCGGCTTTAGCGGATCGATCGTCGCGATCCGACCGCCGCTTGCGTGGTGCTGTCCAGATTGCGCGTAGGCAGTGTTCGCATCAGGCCGCAGCCCTCTGCGCTTCGTCCGCCGGCTCCAGCGCAAGAGCGACACGCGCGGGATCGTAGCTCTGCAGATTCTCGAATCGGCCCTGCCGCACGCGGGCAGGCCACTCGGGATTGCACAGCAGCATGCGCCCCAGTGCGACCAGATCGAAGTCGCCGCGTTCGAGCATCCTCAGCAGCTCCTTGAGATTCGCGATCGATACCGGTGTCGCGCTCATCTCGCCGATGTAGTTGCCATCCAGCGGCCCTTCCAGACCGACCGAACCCACGGTGAGACTGGGCCTTCCGGAAACCTTCTTGGCCCAAGCCGCAAGGTTCAGGTCGCTGCCCGCGAACTCAGGCAGCCAGAAACGTCGGGTGGATGCATCGAAGATGTCGACGCCGGCATCCGCCAGCGGACGCAGCAGGATTTCCAGCTCCTGCGGACTGCTGACCAGCTTGGCGTCGTAGTGGCCGCCTTTCCACTGCGAGAAGCGGAACATGATCGGAAAAAACCGCCCGACGCTGGCGCGGATGGCCGCAACCACCGCGGCCGCGAAGCGCGTGCGCGCCAACAGATCACCGCCATAGCGATCGCCGCGACGATTGGTCCGCGTCCACAAAAACTGATCCAGCAGATAGCCGTGGGCGCCGTGAATCTCGACGCCGTCGAAGCCCAGATGTTTCGCCGTCGACGCTGCGCCTGCGAACGCTGCGATGACCTCGGCAACGTCGGCTTCGGTCATTGCCCGCACCGGACGGCGGCCGATCGCCGAGGGAGCGATCGACGGCGCTTCAGGATTGTCGGTCTCATCGTTGAGCCGGCCGAGGCCGCAATGCCACAGCTGCACGAAAATCCGGCTGCCCTCGGCATGCACCGCGTCGACGACTTCACGCCAGCGTGCCAGCGCAGCGTCGCCATACAAATGTGGGATGCGTCTACTCTGCTGTGCCACCGGATGCGGAATCGCGGTACCTTCGGTAATGATCAGTCCGGCCCCGCCACGCGCGCGGCGCGCGTAATAAGCGGGTGCCTCCGCGCTCAGCACGCCGGCCACCGCAAATTCCCGCGTCATCGGCGCCATGACGATGCGATTCGGCAGCGTCAACGAACCCAGTGAAACACGCTCGAACAATGCGGCATACGTGCTTGGCGCGGCATTCACCGACATCGTTCAGATTCCGCTGCAATGCCGCCACGCGGTCGCGGCCGCAGCCATGCGCGTTTCGCACGCGCCTTGGATTCACGCAACAGATTCGCGCTCATCCGCGCAATCCGGGCGCTCAGATATTCAGCGCCTGCAGCAGCGCGTCGGCGTCGTCGTGTTGCTTCGGCCCCACCACCGAGCCTTCGGGATCGGCCGCATTCCATTTCGGATAGTCGGTGTAACCCTCGGCGCCGAGCGAATAGGTGGTGTTCATATCCGGCTGCGAAATCGGCAGGCCCGCGCGCAGGCGCTCGGGCAAATCCGGATTGGAGATGAAAGCACGTGCGAAGCCGGTGAAATCGAGCGCGCCACTCGCCACCATCTGCGCGTATTGCAGTGCTTTCAGGCTGCCTTCGGCGAGCACCCGACCGTTGAACTGCTGGCGCATCGAGCGGAACACCTCCGAGCTTGCGAGATCGCCGAAGTACAGGTGCAGGAACGAGAGCCCTTTGCGCTGATTCAATTGGTCGATAAAATAGCTGTACTTTTCCGGGATGTCGTCTTCCTCGATGTTGTGCACCTGGAAGCCCGGCGTCAGCTTGATCGACACATACTCGGGGCCGTTCACGGCGATGACCTTGTCGAGCACTTCGAGCGCGAAGCGCGCGCGATTCTGCACCGAGCCGCCATAACGATCGGTGCGCTGATTGACGTTGGTCGACAGGAACTGGTGGATCAGATAACCCGAATCCGCATGCACTTCCACGCCGTCGAAGCCGGCGAATACCGCGAGACGCGCAGCACGCTCGAACTCGTCGGCGACCAAAGGAATCTCTTCGGTCTCCAGCGCGCGCGGCATCTCGTAAGGCGTGATGCGCGGGATGTTGATGGTGATCATGCGTGAGTTGCGCGGAATGCGGACCGCCGACGGCGCCACCGGCGCGATATTGCGCTGCAGGAACTGCAGGTTGTTGACGCGGCCGACGTGATTAATCTGCAGGATGATCCTGCCGCCCTTGGCGTGAACGGCGTCCGTCACCTTGCGCCAGCCGAGCGCGTGCTCGGTGGTGAACATCGCCGGCGCATTGAGGAAGCCGCGGCCGACCGCGCTGACCGGTGTGGAATCGGTGAAGAGCAGACCGGCACTGGCGCGCTGCGCGAAAAATTCGACCATCAGATCGCTCGGTGTGCCGTCGATCTCGGCGCGTACGCGCGTCATCGGCAGCATCGCGATGCGGTTCGGCAGCGTCAGCCCGCCCGGCAACTGCAGCGGCGTATACAACGGTTCGAGGCCCATCGGTTTCATGTCGTTCATTACCAATCTCTTCAACGTGTCTTCGCGTCGCTCAGTGCAGCAGGCCGATTAGCTGTTTCAGGTCGGGCTGCGATTCGAGCTTCATCACGATCTCGATGCAGCGATCGATCTGGAATTCCGCCAGACCTTGCGCGGTCGAATTGCGGAACTTGGCGAACAGGGCCGTGTCGCTCATCGCCGTCTCTGGCGTGAACGGATCGCCGCCAGCATATTCGGCGCTCGCCTCGAACGTCTTGCCGGCCGCACGCACCTTGACGGCGCTGTGCACTTTCTCCCAGCGGCCGTCGAGCAGCTGCTGCACGACCGCCTGGTCGGCCAGCTCGTAGCGATGGCATTCGACTTTGCGCTTCAGCGCTTCCACCTGCGGGCTGCGCCAGTATTCCGGCGACACCCAGCGCGGACCGGCCGGAATCTTCAGCGCGGCCATCGCGATCAGGTGCGGCATGCTGAACTGGCAATCGGCTTCGGAGCCGACCACCGCACTGTCCATGTGATACGCGAACATCATCTGGTTGGAATAGATATCGACCTTCTCGATGTCGTCGATCGCGAGCTGGTGCTGCGCGACGATTTGTTCGAACAGCCCGATCGGTCCATGCGTGAAACGGCAACTCGGATACGGCTTGAACGAGGCATCGAGCGTCAGCCAGCGCGATCCCAGTTCGCCGACCGCGGACTGCGGCTCGGCGCCGATGCAACCCGCCATCTGCCACCAGTTGGCTTTCACCGCGGAGATGTCGCCGTCGAAGATGTCGGGATCGCCGGTGAATCCGTTGCTCGACAGCAACGCGGCGAGCGTGCCGCTTTCCGCCATGAAGGCATACGGGTTGTACTTCAGATGTCTGCGCGGCGGATCGTTCCAGCGGCCGCCGGTCGGCACCGTCGACGAGAAGCCGGCGATGCCCAGCGCCGATGCCATCTGCAGCGCATCGAGATGCAACATGCGGCCGGCGCCGATCACCGCCGGAAACACCACCCAGTTGACGCCGCCACCGGAAGGATTGAACTGCAGGCTGCCATCCTTGGCCTTGACGACATGCCGCGCGGCCGAAGCGATGCGTCCGCCGAGTTCGTAAGCCAATGTCGCCGCCGCGAGAAAATCGCTGCCGCTGGCGCCGGTGCTTTCGGCCAGCGCCAAGGCCGGCATGAACGAGCACTGGCCGTGATGGCCGAGTTGCAGGCAGGTGTCGTCGGCTTCGAGCGCGGACGCCAGCGTGGCGTTGCAGAACGCGGCGGCGGTCGACGACGTGTGGAAGCCGTTGACCAGCACGGTCGATTCCGGCGTGCCGCCGAGCTGCTGACGCGTCTTGATCGCGAGCTTGGCCGCGCTGGTCGAGAAGCCGGCGACGGCATTGCCGAGCGTATCGAGTATCAGGCGCTTGGCCTTGGCGACGACTTCGCTAGGCAGCTGCTTGTAGCTGGTGCCGGTGGCGAACTGTGCCAGTGTTTGCGTGTATTGAGTCACCGCTGCTCCTTCGATGATCGCCGCTGTGTCCGGCGGCGATTGATTGTTTTCCAGTCCGCGCCGACGGGCTCTATCGCGACCAGCTCAGCGGCAGATAGTCGACGCCGAACACGATGCCGCCATGCATGCGCGGCGTTTCGCCCTGCTTGATGCGGAACGGCGGCATGCGCTTGAGCCACTCCTCCATCGCGACGACCAGCTCCTTGCGGCCCAGATGCGAACCCAGGCAGCGATGCACGCCGGTCGCGAATGCCATGTGACGGTTCATCGGACGATCGAAGTCGACTTGTGCCGGACACTTGTGCTCGGCCGGATCGCGGCTGCCGAACATCAGGCCGATCGCGATCCAGTCGCCGGCTTTCATCTGCACGCCGCCGACGGTGGTGTCGCGCATCACATGGCGCCCGGTGGTGACGACCGAATGCGTGCGCAGCAATTCTTCGACCGCCTGCGGAATCAGTGCCGGATTCGCGCGCAGTTTCTGCTGGTTGTCCGGGTTCTCCGCCAGATGCTTGAAGAAGAATCCGAGCGAGGATGCAGTGGTGTCGAGCCCGGCGATGAACAGCAGATACAGCATGCCGATCAGGCGGTGCGGCGGCAGCGGCTGGCCGTCGATGGTGGCGTTGACGACACGGCTGGTGACATCGTCGTTGCCCGGATTTTTCCTGCGCTGCTCGATCAGCGCCAGCAGGTAGTCGCGGATCGCCTTGCCGCCCTTGACGCGGCCTTCGATGGTCGGACTGCGCAGCAGCATGTCGCCCCATTCGACGAATTGATCGAAATCGTCCATCGGCAGGCCCATCAGCTCGAGGAAGATCTTGACCGGATACGGACGCGCGAATTCGCTGACGAATTCGACCTCGCCGCGGCCGCCGAAATCATCCATCAGCTTATTGCAGAACTGGCGCAGTCCCGGCGTCAGCTGCTCGATGCGCTTCGGCGAGAAGATCGGATCGAGCAGCGAGCGCAGCTGGCGATGTTCGGGCGGATCGACTTCCAGCGGTGCGAGATCCCAGCTCTCGCCGATCAGTGCGGTGAAGCCGGACTTGGACTTGCTGCCGAACAGGTCCGGATCGCTCATCACGGCCTGGATGTCTTCGGCGCGCGTCAGTATCCACGCGCCGGCATTGCCGGCGTAATGCACCGGCGTATAGAAAATCGGCGGACCGGCGTGGAAGCGATCGACTGTCTTGAACGGGTCTGCGGTTTCGGGCGTCGCCCAGATGTCGTAGTCGACGATCAGTTCACGCGGTACGTGCGCAGGGACATTCGAGGTGTCGACGCGCAGTACATTCTGACTCTGCATCATTGCTCTCCTGGTCGCTCGCCGCTTCAGCCCGCGTGAAACACGATCGATTTGACATAGGTGTATTCGTTGAACCCTTCGACGCCGTATTCACGCCCGAAGCCGGAACGCTTGATGCCGCCGAACGGCGCATGCGAACTCATGCCACCGGAACCGCCGTTGAGATAGACCTCGCCGGTGCGGATCTGCAGCGCCATCTCGAACGCGCGGCCGACATCGGCGGAGAAGATGCCGCCGCCGAGGCCGAAGTCGGAATCGTTGGCGAGTGCGATCGCTTCCTCGTCGCTGTCGTAACCGATGACGACGCCGATCGGTCCGAACACTTCTTCCTGTGCGATGCGCGAACGGTTGTCGACGCCTTCGAACAGCGTCGGCTCGTAGTAAAAACCTTTGTCGAGACCGGCCGGCCGCTTGCCGCCGGCGACCAGCTTGGCGCCTTCCGATAGCGCGACTTCGACATAGTTCTCGGTGCGCTTGCGCTGCGCGTCGCGGATCAGCGGCCCCATACCGGTGGCAGGATCGGCCGGATTGCCGACCTTGACCGCGCGCGTCATCGCGCCGAGGCGCGCGACGTACTCGGTACGGATCGAGTTGTGCACCAGGTGACGCGTGTTCAGATTGCAGCCCTGGCCCGCATGCCAGCTGAAGTTGAACAGGCCGCTGCCGACCGCCAGATCGAGGTTCGCATCCTGCCGCACGATCATCGCCGACTTGCCGCCGAGTTCCAGCAGCAGGCGCTTCAGCGTCGGTGCCGCCTGCGCCTGGATCGCGGAACCGACCGCATCGGAACCGGTGAAGGTGATCAGGTCGATGCGGCGATCGCTGGTCAGCATCTCGCCGACCTCCTTGCCGCCGGTGATGATATTCAGCACGCCTTTCGGCAGGCCGACTTCATCCGCCACCGCGCCGAGGATCAGTGCCTCGAACGGCGTGTACGGCGAGGGTTTCAGCACCACCGTATTGCCGGCCGCAAGCGCCGGAAAGATCTTCGACACGTTCATGAAGAACGGGAAGTTGTACGGCGTGATCGCCGCGACCACGCCGACCGGTTCGCGCACGGTGACGCCGCTGCCCAACAACTTCGTGCCATTAGCCGTCGGATTGACGTCGACCGGCAGTCCGGTGATCGGATTGCGGCCGGCGAGATCGACGAAGAACTGCGCGTGCTGCAGCGGGATCACGAACTGCACGTATTGCGCGATCTGCGTAGCACCGGCTTCGAGCTGGATCAGCTGCTTGATCTGCGCTTCGCGTGCCTTCAGCGCATCGAGAAACGCCTGCATCTTGGCAGCGCGCGCCTTGCCACTCATGCGCGGCCACGGCCCCTGGTCGAAGGCTTCGCGTGCGGCGGCGATGGCGGCATCGGTCTCGCTCCTGCTCGCCACCGGCGCCAGCGCGACCAGCTCCTCGGTGGCCGGATTGATCACCGGCTCCATTGCGCCCGCGGCGAGCGTAATCCACTCGCCGCCGATATAGAGTGCCTTCGGAAAATCGATTGCGGGGTTCATCGCAGAGGCGTCCATGTTATGCAGTCGTCGACGCGAACATGCGCTGAACGTCGCCCGAAGTGACGGGGCGCTTTTCGCCCTGCAGCGGGCTGGCCGCGCCGCCGAGTCCGGACACCGGACGGCAATCGACGTGGCTGGCTTTCGAACGCAAGGCACCGACCGTGCAGTTGTGCCGACCGAGCAGCGAGAATGGATCGAACGAAAATTCGCGCATCGCGTTCAGATGCGTGACCTTGTCGATGACCGTATCCGCAACACCTTCGAGGCTGCTCAGCAAGCCTTCGGGTGACTGCGGCCAGTTGCTGTCGGAATGCGGGTAATCGCACTCGTAGGTGACCCTGTCTTCACCGCAGTCGGCGATATTGCGCAGGCCGAACGCATCTTCGATGAAGCAGGTGATGAAATGGCGGCGGAATACATCGCTCGGCATTTCAGTGCCGAAATTGGCATGCGTCCAACCCTTGTGATGCCGGTGCGTGATGTCGGCACGCTCGAGGAAATACGGCACCCAGCCGATGCCGCCCTCGGACAGCGCCAGCCGCAGGTCCGGATACTTTTTCCACATCGGCGCGTGCAGCCAGTCGCCCGCGCTCAGCGCGATCGTCATCGGGAACGTCGTGATCCAGGCATCGATCGGCGTATCCAGCGAGGCGTGCGGCGGACTCGATCCGGAACCGATGTGGGTGCAGATCACCACCTTGTTGTCGGCGCAGACTTTCCACAGCGGATCCCAGTAGGCCTGGTGGATGCTGGGCAGATTGAGGCTCGACGGGCTGTCCGGAAAACTGATCGCATGCACGCCGTGCGGCACCAGCCGCTTGATCTCCTTGACGCAGAGTTCGACGTCCCACAGCGGCAGCAGGATCAGCGGAATCATGCGTCCCGCAAAAGTGCCGCACCAGACGTGCACATGCCAGTCGTTGTAGGCGCGGATCGTCGCGTACAGCAACTCCTTGTCTGCGATCTGCAGAAAACCGGTGCCGGCAAAACCGGGAAACGTCGGAAAGCACAGCGAGCCGAGCAGGCCGTTGGCGTTCATATCGTCGACGCGCGCTTGGATGTCGAAACAACCCCTGCGCATACCCTCGTACGAGGTCGGCTCCATGCCGTATTCGTCGAGCGGCCGTCCGGCGACGGCGTTCAACCCGATCGATGGATAGACCTTGCCCTCGAAGGTCCAGAAGTCGCGCCCGTTCTTGCGCTCCACACGCGGTGCGCGGCTTTTGTACTGGGCATCGATGTGATTTGCGAACAGGTCGGGCGGCTCGATCAGATGATCGTCCACGCTGACCAGAATCAGGTCGTCGAGTTTTGCCATGGCTCCTCCAAGGGCTAAAGGGTATGACGTGACGCGCCGATTCGGCAGCTGTCACTTTTAAAGTAACATCTATATGATCATGATGATTATGCGACCGATCCGAAGATGGGTCAAGTGTACGAAAAGCGACTGAAACGAGGAACGTCCTGATGAAAATCGTCGTCATTGGCCGTGTCCTGATCGGCGCAGCCGTCGCAGATCTGCTGCGCTCGATCACCACGTCGTTCGCGCCAGCCGCAGTGGCGGCGATCTCAGGGTCGCGCGCATTCAGCGGAATCGATCTCGGCGTTTTACCAAGGCTGCGGCCGCTATCCGGATTTCGGGGCAGGTTCCGTAGTCGGCCGGGAGCGGACGCCGCCGTAGCAGTAGGTCTGCACAGCAGCCAGAGTTTCAACGCTGAGGGATGCAAGCGTTGTCGGCGGCGGCCCATCGCACCTTGCATATCTGCCAAGCCGGCCTAGGCGTTAGAAAAGAATCAGGCTTATCAGATGCGCGTTCGATGGCGCAAAGCGGATTCGCGTGCGCGCCTCAGCCCAGCTTCTCAAGCAGTGTCGCGAGTTGCGACTGCTGCGCTGGGTTCAAGCGTGCCAGTCGTGCAGCGAACGCTTTCGACAGCAGCGCAAGCCCGCGCGTCATCGTTTTGCGCCCCTCAGGTGTCAGGATGAGCCGGTGGCGACGCAGATCCGCGCAGTCGATTTCGCGGCGCAGAAAGCCCGCAGCTTCGAGCCGCTTGACGTATACCGTCACGCTGGGCTTCGGCATGCTGAGGACGCCGGCCAATTCCGCTGGATGCGGGTGCTCGTCCAGCTCGGCGAGCACGAACAACTCCTTCGTCTCCAGCCCGAGCTCGGTGATGTCAGGCGCGACGTCGACGATCACCGACATCAAAAGCCGGAAATTGAGGGACCAAATCCTTCCGACATCGATTTTGGGCATGGGCACTTGCTATTTATTAGTTTAATAGTAAACTATCGTCAATCGGAACTAACGTAGAATTGTACCATAACGCCCACTCGGAGAGCATCATGTCCCTTGATCACTATATTACCCTCGGCCGTTCAGGCCTGCGTGTGAGCCCGTTCTGTCTCGGCGCGATGACCTTCGGTGAAGACCTCGGCTGGGGCTCCAGCGTCGAGGAGTCTCAACAGATCATCGACCGCTTTATCGAGCGCGGCGGCAATTTCATCGATACCGCAAACTTCTACACGAATGGTCATTCCGAAAAGATCATCGGCGACCATCTGGGGCGCCACAGCGCTCGGCGCGACCGACTCGTCATCGCCACGAAGTTCAGCGGCAACCTATACCCCGGCGATCCCAACGGCGGCGGATCTGGCCGGAAATCGATCATTGCGGCGTGCGAAAACTCGCTACGCCGCCTGCAGACGGACTACATCGACCTGTACTGGTTGCATAACTGGGACGTGCACACGCCGATCGAAGAGACGATGGCCGCGCTCGAGGATCTGGTGCGCGCCGGCAAGGTGCGCTACCTCGGCGTTTCCGACACACCTGCGTGGAAGATCGCCGAAGCGAACGTCACCGCGCGCTTCCGTGGCTGGTCCGCGTTTGTC
>JAQGNU010000206.1 GCA_028291645.1 Nevskia sp. | reverse complement strand
ATAGCGACTACCTGTGGGGTCGATTCCTGGTCGAGCGCGGGCTGGTCGATGGCGAACATTACGAACGTGAAAATCGCCGTTTCTACGAGCAATATTCCGCCGGCACGCTCGATATCGAAGCCTTCGCGCATTTTTCGTTCGCGCCGCTGGCCGCACACGCGCCGGCGGATCTGCAGGGCTGGCGTGCAGATTTCATCCGCGAAAAGATCCAGCCGATCGTCGCCGCCGGCGCACCGGCGCTGCTGGCACACCATCGCGCGCGCGGCGACGCGCTGCTGATCACCACTGCCACCAACCGCTTCGTCACCGAGCCGATCGCGCAACTGCTTGGCGTCGAGCATCTGCTGGCAACCGAGCTGGAACAGCGCGATGGCCGCTTCACCGGCCGACTCGGCGCACGCGCCAATTTCCGCGACGGCAAAGTGTCGAATCTTGAGGCGTGGCTGGCGCAACAAGCGCAGCACTACCAGCAGATCAGTTGCTACAGCGATTCGCACAACGATTTACCGCTGCTGCGCTTTGCTCAGCACGCTTTCGCGGTCGACCCCGATCCGGTGCTGCGCGCCGAGGCCGAACGCTGCGGCTGGCCGGTAATCAGTTTGCGCAGCACTGAAACCGTTTAAACCCGCTGCAACAGTCGCGCGGCCTTAGTCGCCGGCGCCACGCAGGAACGGTCGCAGCGCGTCGAAGTGCTGCGGATATTGACGCTGGATTTCTGCGGCGTCGGCAAATTGGTGATCGGCGTAATCGAAGCCGGGCGTCACCACCTCGGCGATCAAGCCCTGCGTAGCGCCGTCGACGAGCTGCGAAGCCTTCCAGCAAGCGCCGGGCACCAGCAGAAAGTGCTCGCCGTCCGCGCCCAGGCGCGTGCGCTGCAGCGCGCCTGCAGCATTCAACACCCAATATTCGAGCGGTCCGCCGTCGATCAGGAAATGCAGGATGTCGCTGCGGTTGCGATGCAGACAGCCGCGCGGCTGCTGCGCATTCAGCAGGTAGTAGATCGAAGTCGCCAATGGTCGTACGCCCTGCTCGCACGGCAACTGCTGGTCGGCGGTGTAGATGCGCCGGAACCAACCGCCTTCCGGATGCGGCTGCAGATCGAGCCGCGCGATCCACTCGTCTCCGGTGTTCGACAGCGCAGACATGACAGCCTTAGGGCTGCAGCCGTTCGAGCATCCAACCCGCGGCAGTCTGTCGATACAGCAGCCGATCGTGCACGCGATTTTGTCGGCCCTGCCAGAACTCCACGCTTTCCGGAATCACACGGAAACCGCCCCACCATTCCGGCAGCGGCACTTCAGCGCCGGCGAATTTCTTTTCGGTCGCGACGAGACGCGCATCGAGCTCGGCGCGACTCGGCAGCAAAGCACTCTGACGCGAGGTGTAGGCGCCGATCTGCGAGCCGCGTGGACGCGAATGGAAGTAGCGATCGGACAATTCCTGCGGCACACGTTCGACGCGGCCTTCGATGCGCACCTGCCGTTCCAGAATGTCCCACCAGAAAGTCAATGCGGCACGAGGATTCGCCGTGAGTTCCTCGCCTTTGCGCGAAGCATAGTTGGTGTAGAAGCAGAAGCCGCCTTGGTGCAGACCCTTGAACAAGACCATGCGCACCGACGGCCGGCCTTCGCGATCGACGGTGCCGAGCGCCATCGCCGTCGGTTCAGCCAGCTTGGCGTTGTGTGCCTCGCTTAGCCAGCGCTGGAACTGCGTGATTGGATCCTGCGCGACATCCGCTTCGTTCAGCGGCTTGATGGTGAGGTCGGACATCTGGGCCTGCCTTGAAGAGTGCGGCGCCATTTTGAAGCTTTCATCGGCGCGAAAGTGACAAACTATGCAAGGTCCGCCGAAAAAAATCCCCTGAATTTCCCATGCCGAACTTCAACGCACTGCGCATCCATCAGGTCGAGAAAGCCACGCAGGCCCGTTTCGATTCGATTTCGATCGACGACCTGTCCGCCGGCGAAGTGGTGATCCGCGTCGCCTATTCCAGCCTGAACTACAAGGACGCGCTGGCCGTCACCGGCAAGGGCCGCATCATGCGCGGCTATCCGAAAGTAGCGGGCATTGATCTGTCCGGCGTGGTCGACAGCAGCAGCGATGCGCATTTCAAAGCGGGCGACGCCGTGCTGGTCACCGGCTGCAACGTCGGCGAAGCACTCGATGGCGGACTTGCCGAATTCGCACGCGTGCCGGCGTCCGCGGTGGTGCCTTTGCCGAAAGGCCTGTCGCTGTCGCAAGCGATGGCGCTCGGCACGGCCGGCTTCACCGCCGCGATGGCATTGCGGCGCATGCTGGAAAATCATCAGGTGCCGGAAATGGGACCGATTGCGGTGACGGGGCCCACCGGCGGTGTCGGTTCGATCGCGATCGATCTGTTCAAACAATGCGGCTTCGAAGTTGCGGCGATCACCGGCAAGATGTCGGCGGCAAGCTATCTGCGCGAACTCGGCGCCGACGAGGTGGTCGACCGCAATACGCTCGATTTCGGCAGCAAGCCGCTGGAAACCGCACGCTGGGGCGGCGCCGTCGACAATCTCGGCGGCGATACGCTGACCTACCTGACGCGCACCGTGAAGCCCTGGGGCAACATCGCCAGTATCGGTCTGGCGCAGGCACCGACGCTGAACACCACGGTGATTCCGTTCATCCTGCGCGGCGTCAGCCTACTCGGCATTCACTCGGTGGAATGCCCACGTGCCTGGCGCTTGGGCCTGTGGGACAAGCTGGCGCACGAATGGAAGCCGCGCGGCCTTGAGGTGATTGCACCGCGCGTGATCACGCTGCAGGAAGTGCCGGCGGTCTGCGCCGAGATGGTTGCCGGCCGCGCGCAAGGGCGCACCGTCGTGCGCATCGGCGGCAACTTCTAGAAGATTCGACATGGACGAACACGATCACGCCGGGCATCACGGCGACCACGGCCATCCGCACGATCACGCAGATGACCACGGACACGCTCTGCATGCCTCACCCCCTCGCGGCCATAACCCAGGGCACTCGCATGATCATGCACATGGACATAGCCACGGCAGCACCAACGAACGCCGCCTGAGCTGGGCGCTCGCCATCACCGGAATCTTTCTGGTGGTGGAAGTCGTCGGTGCGCTGCTGTCGCATTCGCTGGCGCTGCTGGCAGACGCCGGGCACATGCTGACCGATGCGGCTTCGCTGGTATTGGCGCTGGTGGCGCTGCGCGCAAGCCGGCGGCCGGCCGACGACGATTATTCATATGGGCGACATCGCTTCGAAGTGCTCGCCGCGTTCGTCAACGGACTCGCCTTGCTGGCGATCAGCCTGTGGATTCTGGTCGAATCGATGCTGCGCCTGATGACGCCGCAACCGGTCGCAGGCAAGGTCATGCTGATTGTCGCCGTGCTCGGCGTCGGTGCCAATCTCGGCGCCTTTCTGGTGCTGCGCGATGGCGAAAACAACATCAACCTGCGCGGCGCGGTGCTGCATGTGCTGAGCGATCTGCTCGGCTCGGCGGCGGCGATGATCGCTGCGATCGTGATTCTACTGAGCGGCTGGTCGCCAATCGATCCGCTGCTGTCGGCACTGGTATCAGTGCTGATTCTGCGCAGCGGCTGGCGCGTCACCCGACAATCCGCGCGCATCCTGCTGGAAGGCACGCCGGCCGGACTCGATGCCGGCGAAGTAGCGTCCGATCTGCTCGCGCAGGTCAACGGCCTCGCCGGCGTACATCACGTGCACGCCTGGTCGCTGACCGACGAACGCCCGATGCTGACCCTGCACGCGGTCGTGAAAACCGGTGCGGATCGCGATGCCGTGCTGAGTGCAGTACATCTGCGCCTGCGGCAAAATTTCGGCATCGTGCACGCCACCGTGCAGCTGGAAACGGTGGACTGCGACGCGGCGCCTGAAGCGGCGCCGTGCAAGCAGATCGGCTGAGCGACGCGATCGACAAGGCGTTCGCGAGGTAATCCGGGCTTTACGCTGCGCGCGCCATCTACTAATTCAAACTGACCCACTACCTAACTTGCTTATTTAATGAGAATCCTTATCATTAGCAGTTAGTGAAACCTTGCGCCTTCGGCCTGCCGGAGTCGCCTCTCTGGCAGGTCTGCAATGCAACGATTAACCACGCTTTCCTTGCTGGCAGTTGTGGCCGCGCTGGCCGCCTGCTCCGGCAACGCAATGCCCGAGCACACGCTGGTGCTGGAGAACCACAAGTTCACGCCGGACCAGATCACCATCGCCGCGGGCCAGAAAGTGCGGATCAAGGTCGAGAATCGCGACGACGCTTACGAGGAGTTCGATAGCGATTCGCTCGGCCGCGAAAAAGTCATTCCCGGCAAGACCACCGGTGTGGTCGTGATCGGTCCGCTCGAGGCCGGCAAATATCCGTTCATGGGCGAATACCACCACGAGACTGCGCAAGGTCTCGTCGTCGTCCAATAAGTTAAGCGTCGTCGGTAGGAGATCGTCATGCTCGGCACCGCGTTGATCGTTTTTCGCGAAATCTTTGAAGCTTCGCTGGTGGTGTCGATCGTTGCCGCGGCGACACGCGGACTTAGCAGCCGTGCCCGCTGGATCGGTGGCGGCATCGTCGCCGGCATTCTCGGCGCGATCATCGTCGCGCTATTCGCCGATGTCATCGCCAGCTTCGCCAGCGGCGTCGGCCAGGAAATCTTCAACGCCTCGGTGCTGTTCGCCGCGGCCGGCATGATCGCCTGGCATGTGCTATGGATGGCGAGTCACGGCAAGGCGATGGCGAAGGAACTCGGCTCGGTCAGCGCCGCGGTTAAATCCGGCGCGCGGCCGCCGTCTGCACTGCTGTTCGTCGTCGCCATCGCGATCCTGCGCGAAGGCTCCGAAGTCGTGCTGTTCCTGTATGGCCTGTCCGCCGGTGGTTCTTCGGTGTCGACGCTGGTCACCGGCAGCGCACTCGGCGTGATTGCCGGCGTTGCCGCCGGGTTTGCGTTGTATTTCGGTCTACTGCGCATTCCGCCGGCGAAGATGTTCGCGGCGACCAACTGGCTGCTGATCCTGGTGGCGGCCGGCATGGCCTCGCAGGGCGCGCATTTCCTGATCCAGGCGGATCTGCTGCCGGCACTCGGCTCGCAGTTGTGGAATACCAGCGCGCTGGTCGCGAATGGTTCGATGGCAGGTCAGACGCTGCACGCGCTGATCGGCTATGACGCGCGCCCCGCTGGCATGCAGATATTGTTCTTCGTCGTGGTGATCGTGGCGATCAGCCTGACCATGTTCCTGCAGCGCAAGCCGGCCGCCGCGGCAACCAAGCCGAAGAATCTGACCAGCCCGCAACCGGGCTGAGTCATAGCCGGCGACGCGGAGCCGTCGTCGCCGATGTCGAACCTGCAGTTGAACTAGGCGCGATCCGCGCTCTGATGCGCCCAAGCGCCGTTTCCGTCCATTGCGGATGTTGGTTACCGCGCTGCCGCTCGGCAGCATCGACATGGGCGGCATGTTTACCGTATTAAAGGTGCGCGACGATCTGGCCGCGGGCGACGAACGCGATCCTCGCCGGTATCGGCATCCGCCCGGCACAATAGCGCAGCGTGTCGCCATCGACCCGGCGTTCGCAGCCGGTACCACGCAATCGAATGCTGCGCCCGCAGCGGGCAAACAAACTGATCAACAGAGCTGATATGAAAACACTGAAGAGTCTTGTACTGCTGCTGATGATCGCCGCCGCACTCGGCTTGGGCTGGTTGTATGGCGGCGGCTTCAATGCGGCAGCCGACGCGCCGCATTCGAAACCGGTTTACTGGCTGTTCGCCACTGCACGCACGCAGTCGATCAAAGTGCGCGCCAGCGGCATCAGCGTCCCGCCGCTCGACGACCCGCAGAAAATCGCCGCCGGTGCTGCCGAATATTCGGAGATGTGCGAAGGCTGTCATCTGGCACCGGGCAAGAAAGCCGACGAGGATTTTCTCGGTGGCCTCTACCCGCGTCCGCCGCAATTGACCAAGCCAGTGAACGCAAACGCGGCCGAGCTGTTCTGGATCGTCAAGCACGGCATCAAGATGTCGGCGATGCCGGCCTGGGGCCTTTCGCACGACGACGCCACGCTGTGGAACATCGTCGCCTTCGTGCAGAAGCTGCCGACGCTGAATGCCGAGCAATATGCGGCGCTGACCGCACATGCGGCGGAAACGCATGCCGGGGAGCACGCGGCTGATGCACATGGCGATCACAGCGACTGAGCATGATCGACACACCGCTTGACTCTGGACTAAGGTCCAGGGTCTAGGCTGGTACATCTTTCGCAGGAGCAGGCAGATGCAAACCCTGAGTATCGGCGCGCTGGCGAAGAATGCCGGCGTTGCCATCGACACCATCCGTTATTACGAACGCGAAGGTCTGCTGGCGGAACCGCCGCGGCGCGCGTCCGGCTATCGCGCCTATCCCGGCACTGCCGTCGCGCGATTACGCTTCATCCGCCGCGCCAAGACGCTCGGCTTCAGTCTTGCCGACATTTCCGAGTTGCTGGCGTTTTCGCGGCGCCGCGATGTCGCGGCGGTGAAGCGCGCCGCACAGACGCGGCTCGACGACGTCGAACTGCGCATCGCCGAGTTGCGTCGCGTACGCAACGGCCTGCGCAAGCTGATCGACGACTGCCCCGGACACGGCGACGCAAAGGCCTGCCCGATTCTCACTGCACTCGGTGGTCCGGCGGCGGGAGATGGCGCATGAACGACAACGTCCACAGCCACGACGATGCTGCAGCGTGCTGCCACGGCCATTCGAAACATGCCCACCGTCACGGTTCTGCAAGCGCAGGCGACCACGCCCCGAACGCAGCGCATGCCGCGCATGCCGCGCATGGTGCACACGGTTCGGGCTGGCGCGGTGCCGCGCATATCACGCTGCACTGCCTCAGCGGCTGCGCGATCGGCGAGCTGATCGGCCTCAGCATCGGCGTCGGTCTCGGCTGGGTGCCGAACGCCAGCATCGCGCTGGCAATCGTACTGTCGTTCGTCAGCGGCTTCGCGCTAACACTGCTGCCGCTGCTGCAACGCGGCCTCGATTTTCGCACAGCATTCGCGACCATCTGGCTCGGCGAAGCGATTTCGATCGCGACGATGGAACTGGTGATGAACTGGGTTGATTTCAGCATGGGCGGCATGCGCGGCGGCAGCCTGCTGTCGCTGCAATACTGGATCGCATTCGTCGTCGCCGGCATCGCCGGCTTCTTCGCCGCATGGCCGGTGAATCGCTGGATGCTGAGTCGCAATATGCAGCGCTGCCATTGAAAAAGCCCGCAGCGGATACCGCTGCGGGCTGCTTGTGCTGCCTACGGTGAGTTACGAGAACTTGATCAGCAGCTTGACGATCTTGCGCATGCTGTCGGTGTACGGCGGATAGAACATCGATGACATCAGGATTTGCGTGCGCACGACGGCGCGTTCGTGCGAGAACGACTTGAAGCCGAAATGCCCGTGCGCGTTGCCGATGCCGGAATTGTTGACGCCACCGAACGGCAGGTTGCCGTGCAGGAACTGGATCACGGTGTTGTTGATGCAGGCACCGCCGGAACTGGTCTGCTGCATGACCTTGTGGATGTTGGCTTCAGTCTTGCTCCAGACGTACAGCGCCAGCGGTTTCTGATCGGCGTTGATCAGGCGGATGACGTCGTCGATGCTGTCGTAGCTGATGATCGGCAGCAGCGGTCCGAAAATCTCTTCGCTCATGATCTTGGCATCGGCCGGAATGTTTTCCAGCAGCGTCGGCGCGATGTAGCAGCTGGCTTCGTCGACATCGCCGCCGGTCAGCGTGGTAGCACCGCGCGCCTTGGCGTCGTCGAGCAGCGCCTTGATGCGTGAGGTGTGGCGCGTGTTGACGATGCGCGCCAGATAAGGACTGCTGCGTTGTGTCTGCGCGTCGCTGCCGTAGGCCGTGCTGAGCGCTTCCTTGCAATGCGCGATGAACTGATCTTTCACCGAGGCATGCACGTAGATATGGTCCGGCGCGATGCAGGTCTGGCCATTGTTGGTGTACTTGGCCCAGATGATGTTGCGCGCGGCGGTCTTCAGATCCGCACTCTGATCGACGATGGTCGGCGACTTGCCGCCGAGTTCGAGCGTGACGCTGGTCAGATGCTTCGCCGCCGCCGCCATCACCACCTTGCCGATCGATGGCGCGCCGGTGAAGAAGATGTGATCGAACGGCAGTTCGAGCAAGGCGGTAGAGACCTTGACGTCGCCCTCGAAGATCGCGACTTCGTCTTCGGAGAAAATCTCCTTGACGATCTTGACCATCAGCGCCGACAGGTGCGGCGTCATTTCCGACGGCTTCAGCATCACCGAATTGCCGGCGGCGATCGCCGACACCAGCGGACCGAAGGTCAGGTTCACTGGGTAGTTCCACGGCGAGATGATCAGGCAGCGGCCCTTCGGCTCGTACTGCACCCAGGCCCGCAGACCCAGCGTGCTGCGCGTCGGCCAAACGCGCATCGGTTTCATCCACTTGCCGAGCTTGCGGATGGCGTCGTTGGCTTCGGCCACCACCGGCAGGATTTCGGTGAGATCGACTTCGGCCGGCGGCTTCTTGAAATCGGCTTCGCCAGCGAGATAGAAATCTTGCGTGTGCGCGAGCATCGCCGCCTTCAGTTTCTTGATCTTGGCCAGGCGTTCGTCGCGGCTGGAGGCGCGCAGGCGGATCGCGGTCGCGCGCTGGCGCTCGAATACGCGGCGGATGTCGGCAGTGATGTCCGCAGAATCCTGCGTGACGGTTGGCAGATACGAAACGGCAGTGCTCATGAGTTCCTCCAGCGTTATTACAGTCGACCCTACACCGTCGGCATGACTGCCGGACTACGGCGCGCGACATCGCCCGCGTTAATTAAACGGTCGTCCGAGCTTAGGCAAAAACGCGGTGACGTGCCAGCGGGGGCGCGTCAGTTGGGGTTCACCCTAGGTGCCGAAACAGACCAGCGATCCTGTTGCGAATCACTCACGCCTAGCCGGTCCCGACATGACGCGCGGAGCAGTGCTCGCGCTTCTCTGTCAGTTGGGCATGGCCATCCCTGGCGAGACTGCGCGGCTTCGGGAAAGCCCTGCCCGGCCATCCTTGGCCGGTCCCGACTTAGGGCGCGAAGCAGTGCTTCGCAAGCGCCCTAAGTCGGCCAAATATGCATGCCGTATTTCCAGTAGCCGAGGACATTACTGAGCCGCGCATCGTGATCGCTCGCCATCGGCAGCACTTCGCCCTGGATCAGCGGCACCAGATGCGGCGCCAGCGTGGCACCGCCGCCGCCGGTCAGCACGATCGCGTCGATATCCCAATCGTCCGCCCACAGGCGGTTGACCTCGGCGGCGATGCGCGCAGCCAGTTGCGCGAAAGCCTGCTGCACGATCGCGGTCAACTCGTATTTCTGGCCCTTGATCTTGATCGAACCGCGCGTCACCGCCTCGTACAGACGATACAGCTCGACCTGGGTGCCGCTCTTCTCGTGCAGCAGGTTGGCGATCGCGCTGTACGCCACCGAAATGCCGGAGTCGGTGGAGAGGCTGCCGCGCTCGGAGTAACGGGTCTTGTCGCTGACGGTGAAGTCGGCGGTGCGGAAGCCGACGTCAATCACGCCGATTTTTTCGGTGACGAAGCGCTGCTGCAGCGCGCGGCCCTGGTCGTTCAGCATCAGATTGAACAGCGAACCGAACGGCTGCGGGATCACCCGCACTTTCTCGATGTACAGCGTCTTGTCGACGCGTTCGCCATTGGCGTTGACGATGGTCAGCGCATGGCGCTGCTGCAGCAGCGTGGTCAGCGGATCCTTGAACTTGCGGAAGAAGCTGATCGGCAAGCCCGTCACCAGGCGAACCGGATCACCGTGGTCGGCATACGGCGCCAGCGCGGCAAGCCCCAGCGTCTTCGCGTATTTGACGATGAACTGGGTCGGATCGAGCGTGAAGCTGCGGCCGCGCGACTGCGTCTCGGCCAGCTCGCCGACGAAGACTTCCTCGCCGGCCAGACTGAACTGACGCGGCGCGCCGGTCTGGCTTGGCGCCAACGACTCGCCGAACTGCACGGCATTGGCTTCGCCGACGATCGACTTGAAGATCTGCGACTGCTGGCCGTCGGTGGCTTTGGTGTAACCGAAACCGATGTCTGCCGCCAAGACGCGCATACCGCTCTCCCGAGTGCATTTATTGAGTGGCGGCCTTGTAGCATGGGCTTTCGCGCGCGGTCAAAGGCCGCTGCCGCCCGGCGTTGAGCTTATGCATAGCGGCAAACAATCTAAGTGGCGGCCGCACGCCGGGCTCGCCGCGCGCCAGCGCTGTGGGTAAACTCCTCAACGTGATCCGATCCCGTCGCCTGCGAAACCTTGCATTGCTGCTCGCCCTGTTCGGCGTGCTGCTGCGCGGTGCCATTCCGCCGGGCTTCATGCCGGCCTTCGGCAGCGATGCCTATCGCGGCGCCTGGTTGGCGCTGTGCAGCGGTGGCGCACTGGCGCCGCCGACTCACGACGACGGCGGGCATGCGCTGCAGATGCAGCAGGAATGTCCTTACGCTGCCGCAGCAACCCCCACGCTGCCTTCGACGGCGCCGTTCGCGCCGGCTGAGCTGCGTACAAGTTTTGTCGCCTTGTACTCCGACGCTGCGGCGCCGCCACGACAACTGCCTGACCTGCCGCGGGCACGCGGCCCTCCTACCCTGGGTTGATCTGACGCCGCTTACCTGCGCTCGCATGCCTAGTCGAGCGTAGGTTCCGGTGACGCGCGTGGCGCGTCACACTCGATCACCAGGGAGTACTGTTGTGAATCCAGTTTTCATGCGCGCGAGCCTGCTCGCGCTGTTGTGCGCAGCACCCGGCGCGACCTTCGCCTGCACCAGCTGCGGCTGCTCGCTCGGCACCGATTGGGCCGATCAGGGTTACTTCACCGATGGCGGGCTGCATCTCGATCTGCGTTACGACTTCGTCGACCAGAATCAGCTGCGCCGCGGCAGCCATAAAGTCGACAAGTCCACGCTCGAATTTCCCAACGACGACGAAATTCAGCAGGGCACGCTGACGCGCTTCTATACCGTCGGCGCCGACTATGCGTTCAGCCGCGACTGGGGTATCAACGTCCAGCTGCCGGTGCTGGATCGCGAACACGAAACCATAGACGAAGGCGAGACGGACGTTGCGACCTCGCATACGCGCGGCATCGGCGATCTGCGCATCCTTGCGCGTTACCAGGGCCTGTTCGCCGATCGCAGTACCGGCATCCAGTTCGGTCTGAAGCTGCCGACCGGCGCCATCCACGACACCTTCAACAGCGGACCCAACGAAGGCGAAGGCATCGACCGCGGCCTGCAGAACGGCAGCGGCACCACCGACCTGCTGCTCGGTGCTTACAACCTCGGCAATTTCGGCAGTGGATTCGGCAGCCGTTTCGAGCGCTTCGAACAGATTCAATTGAAGCAGGCGCTGAATCACCGCGAACAGTTCCGGCCGAGCACGCAGCTCAGTCTCAATCTGGCGCTCAGCTACACCGGTCTGCCGTATGTCACGCCGCAGCTGCAGCTGAATGGCAAGTTCGAAGGCCGCGAAGTCGGTGCGCAAGCCGACTACGACAACAGCGGCAGCCGCACGCTGTACCTGAGTCCCGGCGTCACCATAAAAGTGCTGAAGAGTTTGTCGGCCTATAGTTTCGTGCAGCTGCCGCTGTATCAGGACTACAACGGCTACCAGCTCGCACCACACTATCTGCTGTCGGTGGGACTGCGCTATGCGATCTGAGGCGCCACGCCATGCAAGTCGGAGACGATCAATGACGCTGCGTTTGGTCCATCCCATCGCGGCCCTCGCGCTGCTGCTGAGCGGTAGTGCGTTCGCACAGAGCAGCTTGCACATTCTGCAGCCGACCACGCGTGCAACGCCGCTGCCCGGCATGACCGCCGTCGGTTATCTGCAGATCGACAATGACGGTAAGCAGGACGATCGCCTGCTGGGTGCGCAAAGCAGCGCCGCCGACAGTGTCGAAATTCATCGGATGAGCATGGATGGCGGCATCATGCGGATGCGTCCGCTGCAGGATGGCCTGCCGCTGCCGGCCGGCAGCCATATCAATCTGGGGCCGGCTGCCGGCAGCGGCTATCACTTGATGCTGATCGGCGTGAAGCAGCAACTCAAGGTCGGCGACAAGCTGCCGGTGACGCTGAACTTCGCCAAGGCCGGCGCCGTGCCGGTGGAGTTCGTGGTCGAACCCATCGCCACTGGCGCCGACCCCACGGCGAAACCTTGAGCGCGTGCTGACAAAGCGCGCTGCAGCAGATTTCAAAGTCGCTCAATCGCAGGCCTGCACGGCGCGCTGGCACCGACCCGACACGTTCTGTTGGGCCGGTGCTGGCGGCTCAGGGCGCAGCCAGCGCATCGAGCGTCAGCGCGGCACGCGCCATCCGCTGCATCGCCCAGACCGATAAAGTCGCACCGGAGATACCGTCGATCTGTGGGCTCAGTTCCGCGCCTTTCAGGTGTACGCCGGCGAATTGCTTGAGGAACGACGGAAAGCGGATTTCATCGCCACGACTCTCGCGATAGATCAACACCTGGGCGCGATCGATGGTCGCGTCCTTGACGACGAATCCGGCAGTGATCGGGAATTCCTTGCCGATGTCATCCAGCAGCCATACGGTCTTGCCGCCCGCACGCCAGTAATGCAGCCGCGCCTGCGGATAAGCATGGCTGAAGATCGGTTTCAGCCGGTCCTGCGCCGCATCGTCCAGCCACAGCGTTGCCGGCGTCGGCGCCGCGCCGGCGTCGAAGGTCTGGCGCAGGAACTCTTCGGGCGCGAGGACCACCTGATCGGCGCGGACAATGCCGGCGCCGATCAGGCAGGCGATTGCAAGCAGGCGTTCGAGCCAGGCGCGCAAGTCGCGATCTCAATAGAACATGAAGCCGAGGCCGAGATCGAACCGATCCTTGTTCTTGTCGACGGTGAAGTTCTGGTAGTCGGCCTTCAGCACGATATTCGGATTCAGATAGAAATTGACGCCGTAGGTCTTCACGCTTTCGGTCGGCAACGGCGTCAAGCCGAGCCCCGCCGGTTCGCCGGCGTAGCTGCTGGCGGTGTTGAAGCGCTCGTAGCGAACGAATGGATTCAAGGCATAGCTGTTGTGCTGCCACAGCTTGTAGGCACCCTGCACATACCAACCGTAGAAACTCTTCGGTATCGGCGTAGGCTGACCGACGTTGATGAGGTTGACGCCGGCGGTATCGGTGATCGAGCCGCGCGTATACAGCGCGGAGAGATCGAAGCGGTACGGCGTCCAGCGGCTATGCACTTCCCACAGCGTGGTGCGCGGGCTGGCCGGAAAATTCGGTTGATCCTGGCCGATCTCGCCGGTGAACACGCTGCCGCCGACGTTGAGTCCCGGATAGCCGTTGTAGTTGAGCGCGGCGTATTGCGCGAGATCGGAGGCTCGCGCCAGCTGCAGTTCCTGATGCACGCTACCAAGCGGCGATTCGCGTCCTTCGGTGGACGTGAAATCCCACTTCGACAGACTTTGTGCGGTGGTCAGGCCGACATCGTAGGTGAAGCCGTTGAAGACATTGCCGTGCACGGCGATGCCGCCTTCGCGCCAGGTGCTGGGAATGATCGCGGTTTCGACGAAGTTGCGCTCGACGCCGTAGAAACGCGGCGGCTCATGCACCTCGTTGAGGATGCCGGACGGGATCAGGATCAAGCCGGCCTTGATGCTGGCCCAGTCGGTGATGCGGTGGTCAATGTAGAACTGCTCGACTTCGAATTCGCCGGCGTCGTCGGAAGACGCGACCGCGTGCTCGGATTCGAACTCGGAGACGAAACGCGTGTTGGCGTCGAAACGATAGCCGATGCCGAATACCGCGCGGCGCAGATCGGCCTCGGTCGCTGCCTTGTCGTGATCGTAGTGGTTATAGGCGATTTCGCCATAACCGAACAGCGTAGCTTTATCCAGCAGCGAGGGCACGGTGGCGACGACGCCGGCATGCGCGTCCGGCACGCCAACGCCCGGCTCGGCGGCCGTGGCCGTGGCCGTGGCCGCCGACGGCGCTGCCGACTGCCGTTCCTGCTGCGCGGCGAGCGCTTCGTTCTGCGCTTTCAGTTGCTTCAACTCGCTCTTCAGTTGGTCGAGTTGCTCACTCAGCGCATCGACCCGCTTCAACAGCGCATCCTCGCTCGGATCCGCATGCACCGGCGCCGACGCGAGCGGCAAGCCGAACGAGGCCAGCGCGAGACCGGCGGCGGCAAATTTTTTCTTCATGACACTCCCTTACGTAGCAGCTCAAAGCTAAAAAATGCGAACCGTCCCATGCCACCGTTCAAGGCGAGTACCCGTCGGTCAAGGTTCCGAGAAACACGATGACGTCGTCGATCTCGCTATCGCTCAGATCCGGCTGGTCGCCGGGCTTGCGGTTGTACGGAACCTCGGTAATGTTGACGTTGACGTGGTATTGCGCCGGCAGGTCGTTGAATTTCTGTACCTGGCCATCGGTGCCCAGCGGATAGAACTCTTCCGGATTGGTATCGCGGCGCACGTAGAACTGCAGCGCTTCCTTCAGCGTTGCGAAGCGGCCGTTGTGGAAGTACGGTCCGGTCAGCGTGATGTTGCGCAGCGTCGGCACCTTGAATGCACCGCAAAGGTCGGACTGCTGCAGCAGATCGACGCGGTCCGGGCCGCATAGGCCGAGGTCGTAGTAGCTCGGATCGGCATTCGCGGGAATGTCGAAATTACGCGGCACGCCGAGGTTGTCGTAACTGAAGTCGGTGAACAGCGGCAAGCTGCCGTCGGCGCCGCGGCTGCTCGGATGGCAGGCCGCGCAGTTGCCTTTCTGCGGATCGTTGAACAGTTTCAGACCGCGCAGTTCCTGTTCACTCAATTGCACCCGCCCGGTCAGAAACGCGTCGTACTTGCTGCTGTAGGAATGGAACTCGGCATCTTCCATCTGGTACTGCTGCAGCGCGTAGGTGGCGCGGTCGAGCGCGGCAGTGCCGTCATCGAAAATATTGGGGCCGAACAACGCGGCGAATGCGCTGGCGTAGCTGGCTGCACGCAGCCGTGCAGCAAATGCGGCGGCATCCGCATTGGCCATCTCGAATGCGGCGAGCAGCGGCTGATGGGCCTGATCGGACAGCGTTGCGGCGCGGCCGTCGCGATCGAAGCCACCCACCGGGCCGTCATCGAAATGGAACGCCGGGGTCAGGTTGGCGTATCGCAATGATGGCGGATTGCGGAATCCCGGCGTGGTCAGATCGGCGCCGCCAGCCACCACCGCAGTATTGCCGGCATGTGCACGTGCGGGATCGTGGCAAGTGGCGCAGGCCATCTGGCCCGATGCCGACAGACTCTTATCAGCGAAGATCTTTTCGCCGAGCGCAGCCGCAGGCGAAAGCGCCGACGCATCTGTGTCGCCCCCGCCGCCGCTACTGCAGCCGACGAGCAGGCCAGCGCAGAGAACTGGCATGAGCCTGCGACGCAAGTGATATGCGAACTCAAGCATCCCCGACGACTCGCCTTGATTGGTGCGTTAACCGGTTAATTGGTTCTATTCATCAATCTTACTAATAACAATTCGCATTTGCAATTGTTCGACGAGACCGATTCAGCGACGCCGCCGGCATCGGGCCGAGCCTGTATACACGTATGTCCCGATCGTGCTGAAAGCCGTTCCGAAGCGCGGCGCGGCGGCATCTTCCGGTACTCTTACCGGATGCTTCTGAACTTCACCAAAATGCAGGGTCTCGGCAACGATTTCGTCGTCGTCGACGCCACTGCGCGCCCATTTCAACCCGACGCCGCCCTGCTGCAACGGCTCACCGATCGCCATTTCGGCGTCGGTTGCGACCAAGTGCTGGTGATCGATCCGCCGCCGGCCGCGGATGTCGATTTCGGCTATCGCATCTACAACTCTGACGGCTCCGAATCGGGCCAGTGCCTGAACGGTTCGCGCTGCGTCGCCCGCTTCGTGCGCGAACGTGGCTTGAGCCAAAAGGCGCACGTACGGCTGCGCACGCAGACCAGCGTGCTGGAGCTCGAACAGTTCGACGACGGCCGCGTGCGCGTGAATACCGGCGTACCGCGCTTCGAACCGAAGTCGGTCCCGTTGGTCGGCCATGCGCGCAACAAGGTCTACTCGATCGAATTGCCGGACGGCTCGCAGATCAGCTGTGGCGCGGTCAGCATGGGCAATCCGCATGCGGTGATTCTGGTCGACGACGTCGACAGCGCACCAGTCGCCGAAATCGGCGCAGCGCTGCAGCACCATCCGGCCTTTCCGCAGCGCGTCAACGTCGGCTTCTTGCAGATCATCGACAGCGCGCATGCGCGGCTGCGCGTCTACGAACGCGGCGCCGGCGAGACGCTAGCCTGCGGCAGCGGCGCCTGTGCTGCGATGGCGGTCGGCCGACTGTGGGAGCGGCTCGGCGCGCGCGTCGAAATGTCATTGCGCGGCGGCAAGCTGAATCTGGAATGGAGCGGCACCGAATCCGAATTGTGGATGACCGGCCCTGCTGAAACCGTATTTGAAGGGAGTATCGAGTGGCCGAAGTAAGCGAACCCAGCAGCGCAGCGGCGGTGGAATTGCCGGCCAAGGACGGCGTCATCGCCTATCTGAAAGCCCATCCGGAACTGCTGATCGAACACGCCGAATTGATGGAGAGCCTGGAACTGGCACACGCCAGCGGCTCCGCGGTGTCGCTGATCGAACGTCAGGTCGAGTTGCTGCGCGGCCGCAACGCGCGGCTCGAAGCGCGGCTGGAAAAACTCATAGAAGCCGCACGCGCCAACGAGCGCCGCGCCGACAGCGTACTGCGGCTGGCGCGCGCGCTGATCCGTGCGCCTTCGCTGGCGGCGATCGCGGTCAGCTTCAAAAGCGCGATGCGCGAGAATTTCGACATCGACGATGTCTTCATCGGCATCAACGGCAGCGCCTACAAGCGTCACGATATCGACGGCGTCACGCCGCTCGAACCGAATACGCCGGTGGTGCGCGCCTACGACAACTTCATCCGCACGCGCTTGATCGAATGCGGCCCGCTCGACGAGGTGCGCGCCAAGCTGCTGTTCCCGAAATCGGAAGCAGCGATCGCATCCGCCGCAGTGGTGCCGCTGGAAAAAGAAAAATATCTCGGCATGATCGCGCTTGGCTCGCGCGATGCCGAACGCTTCCAGCCGCGCCAGGGCAAGCTGTTTCTCGAAATGGTCGCCGAACTGGTCGCCGCTGCGGTGCGCGCGAGGCTGGCGTGATCGAAGCCGTCGCCGCGCGCGATCCGCTCGACGCGCTGCTGGCCGACTATCTGCAATACCTGCAGATTGAGCGCAAAGCTTCGCCGGCGACCAGTTCTGCGGTGCAGCGCGAGTGCGGTTTCTTTTTCGATCATTGTCGTGCGCGCGGACTCACTCAGCCGGCGCAGGTCGATATTCACACGGTGCGCGAATTCATCGCACGTCGCCATCGCGACGGCCTGCAGCCGCCGACGTTGCGGCGCTACCTGTCCTGCATCCGCGGCGTGTTTCGCCATGCCTTGAAGCTCGGCGTCGCGCAACACAATCCGGCGGCCGGCGTGCGCGCACCAAAAGGCAAGCGCGTATTGCCGAAAGTGATCGCGGCCGAAGCGCTGGGTGCCGCGCTGGACCAGACGCCGGCCGCGCCGATCGAGGCGCGCGATCACGCGATGGTCGAACTGTTCTACTCCGCCGGTCTGCGTCTGGCCGAACTGCACCAACTCGATCTGCCGCCGGGTGTCGCCGGCACCGGCTTTCCCGATGAGTTGCGCGTGCTTGGCAAGGGCAATAAGCAGCGCATCGTACCGGTCGGGGTTCGCGCACGGCAGGCGCTCGACCGCTGGCTGCGCGAACGCGGCCAGTTCGCCGCCGCGGGCGAACACGCTTTGTTCGTCGGCGCGCGCGGACGCCGCATCAGCCGTGCGCAGATCGGCATCGCGCTGAACCAGTGGGCGATCCGCACCGGCCTGCCGACCCATCTGCATCCGCACAAGCTGCGCCATTCGTTCGCAACGCATCTGCTGGAAAACAGCGGCGACCTGCGCGCGGTGCAGGAACTGCTCGGCCATGCCAATCTTTCGACCACCCAGATCTATACGCAGCTCGACTGGAAGCATCTCGCCAAAATTTACGACGATGCGCATCCACGCGCGCGCCGCACCGGTTGAACGCTAACGATCACTCGACTCGCTGATTCCCCGGCGCGGGCTTTGCGAGCGGTAAGCACGCCACCGGCCTCTATTCTGTTACCAAGGATTTTTTGATGACGACTCGTATTCCCGCCACGTTGATTCCCGGTGACGGCATCGGCCCCGAAATCATGGACGCCACGCTCGAAGTGCTGGCCGCGCTCGAAGCGCCGTTCGACTGGGATTCGCAGTTGGCCGGCCTCGCCGGTGTGAAGGCCTGCGACAACCCGCTGCCGACCGCCACGCTCGACAGCATTCGCCGCACGCGGCTGGCGCTGAAAGGTCCGCTGGAAACGCCATCGGGCGGCGGCTATCGCTCGTCCAACGTGCGCCTGCGCGAGGAATTCAAGCTCTACGCCAACCTGCGGCCGGCGCGCACCATCGTGCCCGGCGGACGCTACGACAACATCGACCTGGTGGTGGTGCGCGAGAACAACGAAGGCCTCTACATGGGCTACGAGCACTTCATCGCCATCGACGGCAACCCGCATGCGGTGGCGATCTCGACCGGTGTGAATACGCATGAAGGCAGCCGCAAGCTGATTGAGTACGCATTTGAATACGCCATCGCGCACGGCCGCAAGAAAATCACCATCGTGCACAAGGCCAACATCATGAAAGCGCTGACCGGCATCTTCCTCGAAGCCGGCCGCGAGCTTTACAACGAGAAGTACAAAGGCCGCATCCTGATGGACGACATCATCATCGATGCCTGCTCGATGAAGCTGGTGATGAATCCCTGGCAGTTCGACGTCATCGTCACCACCAACTTGTTCGGCGACATTCTGTCCGACCTCGTCGCCGGCCTGGTCGGCGGACTCGGCATGGCGCCGGGCGCCAACATCGGCGTCGATGCGGCGATTTTCGAAGCGGTACACGGCTCCGCGCCCGACATCGCCGGCAAGGGCATCGCCAATCCGACCGCGCTGCTGCTAGGTGCAGCGATGATGCTCGATTACGTCAAGCTCGACGACAAGGCCACGCGGCTGCGCAAGGCGATCGACGAAACGCTCAACATCGACAAGGTCCGCACCGGCGATCTCGGCGGCAGCGCCAACACGCAGAGCTTCACCAAGGCACTGATATCGCGCATCCGCAACGACTGAAGCCTGCCGCTGTGCGCGGCTTGAAAAGCGCCGCCGTCGTGCACACATAAGTAAACTTCTTTGCGAGGATGGGCACGATGCAACAGTTCGATGGCACCACCATCCTGAGCATGCGCCGCGACGGCCAGGTTTGTGTCGGCGGCGATGGTCAGGTGTCGATGGGCAATACCATGGTCAAGGGCAATGCACGCAAGGTGCGGCGGCTCTACAACAATTCCGTGATCGCCGGTTTCGCCGGCGGCACCGCCGATGCGGTGACGCTGATCGAGCGCTTCGAGGGCAAGCTGGAGAAGCACTCGGGGCAGCTGGTCAAAGCAGCCGTCGAGATGGCGAAGGACTGGCGCACCGACCGCTATCTGCGCCGGCTCGAAGCGCTGATGCTGGTGGCCGACAAGGACACCACGCTGATGATCAGCGGCAACGGCGATGTGATGGAGCCGGAAGCGCACGGCGTCATGGCGATCGGCTCCGGCGGCCCGTATGCCGCGGCCGCGGCGCGCGCGCTGGTCGAGAATACGCAACTGTCGGCGCGCGAGATTGTCGAAAAGTCGCTGCACGTCGCAGCCGACATCTGCATCTATACCAACCACAATCTGACTATCGAGGCGCTGCCATGACCGCAGCCGAAAAGATGACTCTAGCTCCCGACGGCAGCCAATCCACCGGTGCTTCGATGACGCCGCGCGAAATCGTCGCCGAACTCGACAAGCATATCGTCGGCCAGCACGCCGCCAAGAAAGCGGTGGCGATCGCGCTGCGCAACCGCTGGCGCCGGCAGCAGACGCCGGAAGCGATCCGCGGCGAGATCACGCCGAAGAACATCCTGATGATCGGACCGACCGGCGTCGGCAAGACCGAGATCGCGCGACGGCTGGCGAAGCTGGCGAATGCACCGTTCGTCAAGGTCGAGGCGACCAAGTTCACCGAGGTCGGCTATGTCGGCCGCGATGTCGATACCATCATCCGCGATCTGGTCGACGTGGCGATCAAGCAGACGCGCGAGCAGGCGATGGCACGCGTGCGCACCAAGGCCGAGGCCGCTGCAGAAGAGCGCGTGCTCGATACGCTGCTGCCGCCGCCGCAGAATTTCGGCGATGCCAGCGCGGTGCGCGAAAGCGAGAACGGCGCTGCACGCCAGGTGTTCCGCAAGCGCCTGCGCGAAGGCAAGCTCGACGACACCGATATCGAGATCAAGATCCTGGCGACCCCGCCGCAGATGAACATCGTCGGTCCGCCGGGCATGGAGGAGATGACCAACCAGCTGCAGGGCATGTTCAAGAGCCTTGGGCAAGGCCAGCAGAAGACACGCAAGCTGAAGATCAAGGAAGCGCTGCGTCTGTTGACCGACGAGGAAGCGGCCAAGCTGGTCGACGAGGAAGCGATCCGTGTCGAGGCGCTGAAGAACACCGAGGACAACGGCATCGTCTTTCTCGATGAGTTGGACAAGGTCTGCAAGCGCGCCGAATACGCCGGTGCGGATGTGTCGCGCGAAGGCGTGCAGCGCGATCTGCTGCCGCTGGTCGAAGGCTGCACGGTGTCGACCAAGTACGGTTCGCTGAAGACCGATCACATCCTGTTCATCGCCAGCGGTGCGTTCCACATGGCGAAGCCGAGCGATCTGATTCCGGAGCTGCAGGGCCGGCTGCCGATCCGCGTCGAACTGGAAGCGCTGAAGGCCGACGATTTCGTCCGCATCCTCAGCGAGCCGACGCATTCGCTGACCGAGCAGTACAAGGCGCTGCTGGCGACCGAAGGCGTCAGCGTTGATTTCACCGCCGAAGGTCTGCGGCGCCTGGCGGACGTCGCCTGGCAGGTTAACGAGCGCACCGAGAACATCGGCGCGCGGCGTCTGCATACGGTGCTGGAGCGGCTGATGGAAGAAGCCGCGTTTACCGCCTCGGACAACGCCGGCACGACCTTGACGATTGACGCCGCCTATGTCGACAGCAAGCTGCAGAAGCTGGCCGGCGACGAAGACCTGAGCCGTTATATTCTGTAAGTCCCCCGCGGGCCGCTTATCCATCGATCGCCGGCCCGCATCGGCTTACTGGAGTACGTTGGCGATGGCACAGCTTGCATCGATTACACCGCTTGCCTACTGCGAACGCAGAGAACCCTCGTGACGATTCCGACGCAGATCACCCATCACAAGCAAAGCCGACACCTCGAAGTCGGCTTTGCCGACGGCAGCCGGTTCGATCTGCCCTGCGAATACCTGCGCGTGTTTTCGCCGTCGGCGGAAGTGCGCGGTCACGGTGGCGGCGAACCGCTGCTGGTCGGCGGCAAACGCCAGGTCAACATCAGCGCGATCGAGCCGGTCGGCCGCTACGCGGTGCGGCTGCGTTTCGACGATGGCCACGACACCGGGCTCTATACCTGGAGCGGCCTGCAGGAACTTGCTTCGAATTACGAAGCATGGTGGCAGCGCTACCTGGCGCGGCTCGCCGAGCACGGCATGTCGCGCGATTCCGACATCACCAAACTGTCGGCACTTCCCGTTAAGACAAGCTCGGGATCAAACGGCGCGAAGAAATTCACGCCGGCGATGACCGGAGGCCACAAGCCATGATTCGCGACGTGTTGCGGATGGGCGATCCGCGCCTGCTGGAAATCTCGCAACCGGTCGAACGCTTCGGCACACCCGAGCTGTTCGCGCTGATCCGCGACTTGCAGGACACCATGGCCGCGCTCAACGGCGCCGGCCTCGCCGCGCCGCAGATCGGTGTCGGTTTGCGCGTGGTGATCTTCGGCGTGCAGCGCAATCCGCGTTACCCCGACGCAGAAGAAGTCCCGTTCACGATCCTGTGCAACCCGGTGCTGACGCCGCTCGGCGACGAACTCGAAGACGGCTGGGAAGGCTGCCTCAGCGTGCCCGGCATGCGCGGCGTCGTGCCACGCTACAAACGCCTGCGCTACAGCGGCTTCGATCAGCATGGTGCGCGCATCGAACGCGAAGTGTCGGACTTTCACGCACGCGTGGTGCAGCATGAATGCGATCACCTCGACGGCGTGCTGTATCCGATGCGCATCCGCGATCTGCGCCAGTTCGGCTTCACCGAGGAACTGTTTCCCGGCGAAGACATCGGCGACGACTGAAGGCATCCTCGACGCTAGAACTGCACCGAAATCTCCGCCGATCCATACGAGTCCTTGCGCGGCTGGCCGCTGTACTCGGCGGTGCGCAGCACTGCGCTGAAATCGGCGCGCACGCGGCGTGTGAAGAAGAGGCTGGTACCGCCGACAAAGTCGGCGACTTCCTGTTTGCGGTCGATGCCGGGGTTTTCGATTTCCTTGGAGCCGTCGATGAAGCGGTTGTAGAACACGCGACGACCTTGCGCACCGGCGAACAAATAGAAATGGAACTTGCCGGTGCCGAGGCCGCGCTCGTCGAAGTAGGCGGTGCCGGACAAGGCCGGACGGATGCGCTCGGGACCATAGTCCGCATGCAGCGCATTGCCGAAGCGCAGCAAGCCACCGACCTCGGCATAACGCATCACCGTACCCATGCTCAGGCCTGCTTCCGGTACGAAGTCGAAACCGAAGCGGTCGCCCAGTTCCAGCTCCAGACGCCGGTGGTATTCGTAGGAGAACTGGAACGCTGGACGATTCGCCAGCTCGTACTTCCAGCCTTCCGCCTTGCCGAAACCGGCAATCGCGTGATAGCCGTTCTGCACCTGCTTGCCGAACGCCGCCGGGCCGACCACGCCGACCTGTGCTTCGAGGTTATGCAGACTGTGACCGTCGTTCTCCTGCAGCCAGTCGAAGCCGGTGTAGAGCCAGGCGGCATACGGCCGATCGGTCGGGTCCGGCGGCACCAGATGGGTATCCTTCGGCGTGAATTCGCTCTGCCCCAGCACCTGCCATTCGAAACGGCGCTGCGATTCCGCGCTGCTGCGATACATCGGCAGCACGACGCCGATCCAATCGAAGCTGCGATCCCAGAAACTGCCTTGCGGCAGGCTGCCCGACAGGTAGGAGATGCGCAGGCCCTGGGTGTAATGGCGATCCTGGTGGCTGAGGATGCCGTCGTTCTCCTCGATCAGGCCGAGCCGACCGGCTTGCGGCGGCGGGGTGTCGTCGGCGCGGGCGGCACGCGGCAAGGCCAAACCGAGCGCCGACGACAATGCGACGACCACCGCCGCAAGACCGCACAGCAAGCGGCCCATCACGTCCCTGTTCGACACTGACATATGCAACCCTGGCTGAACTTCGCGCACTGCGCGGAAGTTTGAATTGAACCATCGATGCAGGGCATCGCGCCGCAGCGCAGACCCTCGCAAGGAAACCGACCGCAGCCCGGCGCGTACGCTGGCGGATGCTGGATAATAGCGAACGATCCCCGCCTCCTGCTCGCGCATGCCCCAGCAACCACCCGGCTCCCGTAAAGGTTTCACCCACTTCGGCTTCGAGGAAGTGCCGGTGGCCGACAAGCAGAAGCGCGTCGGCAGCGTGTTCTCGTCGGTGGCGGGGCGCTTCGACCTGATGAACGACCTGATGTCGATGGGCGTACATCGCATCTGGAAGCGCTTCGCGGTCGATCTCGCCGGCGTGCGCAAAGGCGAACGCGTGCTCGACGTCGCCGGCGGCACCGGCGACCTCGCACGCGAATTCCGCAAGGCGGCGGGACCGAGCGGTTTCGTCGCACTCGCCGACATCAACGCCGAGATGCTCGACCAGGGCCGCGAGCGGCTCGCCGACAAGGGCGTGGTCGACGTGCCGCTGATCCAGGCCAACGCCGAAAAACTGCCGTTCGCCGAAGGCAGCTTCGATTGCATCACCATCGGCTTCGGCCTGCGCAACGTCACCGACAAGGATGCCGCACTCGCGTCGATGACCAAGGCGCTGAAACCCGGCGGCCGTTTGCTGGTGCTGGAATTCTCCAAGCCGCTGAACGCGAATCTCTCGAAAGTGTACGACCAGTATTCGTTCAAACTGCTGCCGCTGATGGGCCGCCTGGTCGCCAACGACGCCGACAGCTATCGCTACCTCGCCGAAAGCATCCGCATGCATCCGGACCAGGACACGCTGAAAGGCATGATGGAAAACGCCGGCTTGAGCCGGGTACAGGTTTACAACCTGACTGGCGGGATTGTGGCGGTGCATCGTGGATACCGGATGGAGTGAAGCGGTTGCCGATGGCCTCATTCCAATTCGTGGCGGGAAGAACGATGCGGTACGCAATATGAGCGCACCGGCCTTGGTCTGCGCCACCGTCGAAGTCGCGCTGAATCGGTACCTCGGCCTGGAGCGCTCGGTGCTCGACGAATGCGCGGCGCTCGATGGCAAAGCGCTCGCGCTGCAGATCAGCGATCTCGGCTGGATCTTCATCATCGAACCGCATGCCGGTGGCGTGCGCGTGGCGTCTTCACTTGAGCGCGCAGCCGACGTGCGCCTGACCGCGCCGAGTCTGCGTCTCGCACGGCTCGCCTTCGACACCGCACGCGGCACGCCGGGTCTGCCGGGCGGGCTCGATGTGCAGGGCGATACCGAACTGCTGACGCGCTTCAACGGTCTGCTCGCACGCGTCGGTTTCGATCCGGAGGAACTGGCGGCGAAGTTGGTCGGCGATGCCGCCGCGCATCGGCTGGTCGGCGGCGTCAGGAATCTGTTCGGTTGGGGCCGCTCGGCGGCAGAACGACTGTCGCTCGACGCGTCCGAATACCTGACCGAAGAAACCGAAGACCTCGCGCGCAGCGCTGATGTCGGCGAATGGATGGAAGCGGTCGATGGTTTGCGTGAAAGCGCCGATCGGTTCGAAGCGCGGCTGGCCCAGCTTGAACGCGCTGTCGCAGACAAGCCGCACTGAACGCTATGTTCGGACTCGGCCGCATTTCGCGCATCTGGCAGATTTACTCGGTGGTGCGCCGCTATGGCTTGAGCGAATTTCTCGGCCGCAAACCCGGCAAGGACCCGCGGCCGCCCGGCGAACGGCTGCGGCTGGCGCTGCAGGAACTCGGTCCGGTGTTCGTCAAGTTCGGCCAGGCGCTGTCGACGCGGCCGGACATCCTGCCGGCCGAAGTGGCGATGGAACTGGCCAAGCTGCAGGACGCCGTGCCGCCGTTTCCCGGCAGCGAAGCGCGCAGGATCATCGAAGCCGCGCTCGGCAAACCGATCGACGAGCTGTATTCCGAGTTCGACGAAACCGCGCTTGCTTCGGCATCCGTAGCGCAGGTGCACGCGGCGCGGCTGAAACCAACCGGCGCCGACGATCCCGGCTTCGAAGTCGTCGTCAAAGTATTGCGTCCGGATGTCGAGCTGCAGGTCGAGCGCGACATCGCGCTGCTGCGCGCGCTCGCCGATCTCGCCGAGCGCTGGCATCCGGCCGGCAAACGCCTGCGTCCGAAAGCCGTCGTCGCCGAATATGAGAAGGTGATCTTCGACGAACTCGACATGATGCGCGAGGCCGCGAATTGCGCGCTGCTGCGGCGCAACTGGCTCGGCTCCGAGCTGATCTATCACCCGCTGGTGTTCTGGGATTACACGCGGCCGCAGGTACTGACGATGGAGCGCATCCACGGCGTGTCCTTGCGCGAGCTGGATCATCTGCGCGCGCTGGGCTGCAACTTCCAGGTGCTGGCCGAGCGCGGCGTCGAGATTTTTTTCAAGCAGGTGTTCCGCGACAACTTCTTCCACGCCGACATGCATCCAGGCAACATCTTCGTCGACGTGTCGGACCTGCGGAAGCCGAGTTATCTGGCGGTGGATTTCGGCATCGTCGGCACGCTGACGCAATCCGATCAGCGCTATCTCGCGGAAAATTTCCTGGCGTTCTTCAACCGCGATTACCGGCGCGTCGCCGAGCTGCATCTGGAATCCGGCTGGATTCCGAAGACCACGCGACTGGAAGATTTCGAAAGCGCGATCCGCACCGTCTGCGAACCGATCTTCGGCAAACCGATCAAGGAAATTTCGTTCGGATTTTTCCTGCTGCGGCTGTTCCAGATCGCGCGCCGCTTCGATTATCAGGTGCAGCCACAGCTGGTGTTGCTACAGAAAACCTTGCTGACGGTCGAAGGTCTCGGCCGCCAGCTGTATCCCGATCTGGATTTGTGGAAGACCGCGAAGCCGGTGATGGAACAATGGATGTGGGACCGCATCGGTCCGAGCGCGCAGCTCGCACGACTGCGCGAACGCGCGCCGCTGCTGGTGGAATCGCTGCCGGAGCTGGCCGAACGCGCGATGAAACTGCTCGCCAACGGCGGACCGGCCAATGGCGCCAGTGCCGATGCGATCGACGCGCTGCGCGAAGAAGTACGCGCGGCCAATCGTCGCGTGTTGTTCGCGGCCGGCGGCGCCACCGCCTGGCTCGGCGGCCTGCTGTTCTACGGACTCACCGCGCACAGTCCGCCGCAGACCAGCAGCCTGGTGATTGCCGGACTGCTCGCGCTGGCCGGCGCCTGGTGCTGGTGGCGCGCCTTGCAAGCGCCGCGCGGCTGAGACAGGGCGCTGCGCGGCGTCGATCGGAAGCC
>JAQGNU010000185.1 GCA_028291645.1 Nevskia sp. | reverse complement strand
GGCCGCAGCATCCGACCCGGTGTCGAGCGACAATCCCTACGGTCTCGATGCCTTGTGGAAGGAAGGCGATGCGGTCGCCAAGGCGACACTAACGATTCTGCTGATCATGTCGATCGGTAGCTGGTACATCGTCTTCACCAAGCTCTATGAGCAGACCAAGCTGACGCGGCAGGGCGACAAGGCCAATCAGACCTTCTGGTCGGCCGGCGCGGTCGATCAGGCGGTGGAGACGCTCGACCAGAACAGTGCCTATCGCTACATCGCCAAGGCCGGTGCCGACGCCAATGCGCATCACAGCGGCCTGCTGGTGCATATCGAGCTGAACGACTGGATCCTGCTGTCGATCCAGCGCTCGATCGAGAAGGTGCAGAGCCGCCTGCAGAACGGACTCGCGTTTCTGGCGACGGTGGGCTCGACGGCGCCCTTCGTCGGCCTGTTCGGCACGGTCTGGGGCATCTATCACGCGCTCACCGCGATCGGCATCGCCGGCCAGGCTTCAATCGACAAGGTCGCCGGTCCGGTCGGCGAAGCCCTGATCATGACCGCGATCGGCCTGGCCGTCGCGGTGCCAGCGGTGCTCGGCTACAACTGGCTGGTCCGGCGCAACAAGTCGGCGCTGGAACAGGTGCGCAGCTTCGGCGCCGAACTGCATGCGGTGCTGCTCGGCGCCGAAACCGTCCGCGTCGACGAGCGCTTCCCCAAGGCGCGCCGCCGCGCACTTCACGCCGCCTCGCTGTAAGTCGTCATGGGCATCAACCTCAGTGCGGCGGAAGACGAGGATGAACTCGTCGCTGCGATCAACACCACGCCACTCGTCGATGTGATGTTGGTGCTGCTGATCATCTTCCTGATCACGATTCCGGTCGTCACCCACGTCGTCCCGGTGGAGCTGCCGAAGGAACGCAATCAGCCGCGCATCACCAAGCCGGAGAACATCAATCTGTCGGTCGACAAGGACGGCGGCGTGTTCTGGAACGAGAAGCGGGTCGCCGACAACGGTGCGCTGGTCGCGCAGCTGAAGAAGGCCGCGGTGCTCGAACCGCAACCCGAAGTGCAGATCCGCGGCGATGGCGGTGCGCCCTACGAATTCGTCGGCCGCGTCGTGCTCGCCTGCCAGCGAGCCGGCATCGTCAAGCTCGGCTTCATCACACAACCGCCGCCGCGCGGTTGATCGCAACCGGAATCAAGGAACCAGCAGCTCATGGGAATGAACATAGGGACCAGCGGCAAGTCCGACGACTTCGAGGTGATGGCGGAGATCAACACCACGCCATTGATCGACGTAATGCTGGTGCTGCTGATCATGCTGATCATCACCATTCCGATTCAGCTGCACGCGGTGAACATCAATATGCCGGTCGGCAATCCGCCACCACCGCTTACATTACCCGAGGTGGTGCGCATCGACATCGATGCGGCCGGCACCATCCGCTGGAATGGTGAATCGATCGCCGATACCGGCGCGCTCGATGCGAAGTTGAGTACGGCCGCAGCCGCAAACGTACAGCCGGAGCTGCATATACGACCCGACGCGCGGGTACCTTATCGCGTCGTCGCCGGCGTCATGGCGGCGGTGCAGCGCAAGGGGCTGAGCAAGGTCGGTCTAGTCGGGGCGGAACAATTCCTCTAAGGAACCTCTGAATAAGCTACTGCGCTCGGCATCTCGCGCGAATCCGGTGCTCGGAATCCTCACATACGTCTATGTATGTTGCGGTTCCTCCGCTCCGGGTTCGCGCGACCTGCCTTCGCTCGCAACGCTTCTTCAGAGGTTCCCTAATTGCGGCGATCGCGCGACTTCGGTCGGCGCTGCGTGCAGCGCACGCCGATTCCAATCAGCGGTGCAGCCGAATCGGCGATTCGAAATTCACGGCAGCGAAACGTTCAGCGCCAATATCATCTGGCGCTGAAAGCCTCCTCTAGCCAGCCGAGCAGCAACTGCGACACGTGCAGCATGCGCCTCAAGCGCGCAGGTATTTATCGAAGAAAGCTACCGTGCGCTGCCAGGCCAGCTTGGCGGCGGCCTCGTCGTAGCGCGGCGTCGTATCGTTGTTGAAGCCGTGCTGGACGCCCGGATAGATGAAGGCCTGATAGTTCACCTTGGCCGCCTTCAGCGCCGTCTCATAGGCCGACCAGCCGGAGGTGATGCGATCGTCCTTTTCAGCGTAATGCAGCAACAGCGCCGCCTTGATGTTGGCGGCTTCTTCCGCCGAAGGCTGTACACCATAGAACGGCGCCGCTGCGGCGAGATCAGGCAGCTTGGTCGCCAGATAATTGGCGATGCCGCCGCCGTAGCAGAAGCCGACGACACCGACTTTGCCGTTGCCTTCCGGCAGCGTTTTCAGAATGCCCGCCGCGGTGACGAAGTCTGCATGCGTCTTGGTCTGGTCGAGCTGGGTGAACAGTTCGCGCGCCTTATCCTCGTCGCCCGGATAGCCGCCGAGCGGGAACAAGGCATCCGGCGCGAAGGCGATGAAGTTGTCCAGCGCCAGGCGACGCGCGATGTCTTCGATATGCGGATTGAGCCCGCGATTCTCGTGTACCACCAGCACCGTCGGCAGCTTGCCTTTGGCTTTCGCCGGCTGCGCCAGGTAGCCACGCAGCTTGCCGTAGCCCTGCGGCGACGGATGCTCGACGTAGCGCGTCTTGATGCGCGGATCGTCGGTCGGCACCTGCTGCGCCTCGGCGAAGCTCGGACTCAGCGCCAGCAGCAGACCTTCCGCGGTGACGCCGGCAGCAGCGAACTGGCCGGCACGCTGCAGAAAGCCGCGGCGCGAGAGTTGTCCATGCACGTACTGGTCGAACAGCTTGAGCGCTTCCGGATGGAAGTCAGCGGCGATCTTGCGCGTCATCAATGGTCTCCTGAGATTGAATGTGGTCGGAGCATCGCAGCGAACGCGGAAACGTTCCAGGCTCGCTGCGGCACCTGATTGAATGTTAGCCGGCGGCCTGCCTCACAGCTTGGCGCTGAACTGGATTCCGTACCAGCGCGGAATCGCGGGGATGTAGCTGTTCCACAGCACGACTTGCGAGGTATCGTCGTTGAACAGGTTCTTCACCAGCACGCTGGCATCGAACTTCTGATCGCGGCGGCCGATCCCGATCGAGAAGTCGGCGATGCCATACGCCGGCACCCAGGCGTAGCTCGACAAGCTCGGGTCCGAGTTGTAGCGCGTGGTGTATGCGTAGTTGATGCTGGAGTGGATCTGCGCGTTGCTGAATACGTAGTGGTAGTAATCGGCGCCGACGTTGCCGGTGAACTTGGCCGCACCCGGCAGGTTTGCGCTGGTCACGTCACGATAAGGCGTCGTCGTCAGGTTGCCGTTCTCCAGCGGCTGCCCTGAATTCTTGAAGTCCTTGTAGACCGCGTTGTTGTAAGCGCCTGAGAAACGTAGCGAAAAATTGGGGATGGGTCGATACAAGGCATCGATTTCCAAACCGCTCGCACGCACCTTAGCGGCATTGCCGGTGGCTGCGGTGAAGTAGCTGGTGCCGTCGTTTTTCAGGTTGGTCGTGTACTGGTCGAACACCTGCACCGCCTGCTGGTAATTCTCGATGTAATTGACATAGACGTCCGCGTTCAGGATCAGCTTCCGATCCAACAACGTGGATTTCAGGCCCAGTTCGTAGGCACTCGATCGCTCCGGCTCGGCCAGAAACGGCACGCCGTTGACGACCTGCGAGATGCCCGCCTTCTCGCCGAAGCGCCACGACGCGTAAGCCGTCAGTTCCTGGTTGATCTTGTAGCTCGGGCTGACGACATAGGACGGCAATACCTTGAGATAGTCGCGCCCCTCGGTCGGATTCCACAACACACCGAGCTGGGATGCACGAATCGTCTTGGCCGCGCCGACCTGCGCCTGCTGGTTGGTGGTGAGGCTGCCATAGCCCGACACGCCGAAATACTTCAGCGCGACCGCATCGGCCAGCGCCAGTTGCTGCGCATTGTTGTTCGTAGTCAGCGCGCCTGCGCCGGTCGAATCGAAACCGCCCAACTGCACGCCGTTCACCGCGACGGGATTCAATTCGGGCGCATTGCCATTGTCGGTGATCAGCTTGCTGACATTGTTCTTGCGATCTTCGCGGCTGAAGCGCACACCGGTCGTCAGCGTCAGTCGATCCAGCAGATGCCAATCCGCCTGCGCGTAAAGCGCCTCGCTCTGATTGCGGATCTGCTGCAGCGGCTTGAAGATCAGCCGGTTCAAGGAATTCGACATCAGATAGCGGCCATTACCGTCGGCATCGAGCAAGTCGTACTGGCCTTTCTTGGTGCCCGTACTGCTGCTTGCGAACCAGGCACCCGCATCGGCGCCGTAGCCGCTGCCGGAATCGTAGTCGTTCGACGTAGTCAGCAGGTATAGACCGGTCTGGTAGTCGACCAGGCTGCCCGTCTGGCCGCTCAGACGCAATTCCTGGCTGGCCTGATGATAGAGAACGTGGCCGCCACCATTCTTGCTGATATCGAACGGCGTGCCCTCGTCGTTGCGCGCCTGGAACTGGTAGTCCTTGTAGGCGCTGATCGAAGTCAGCGTCTGGTTGCCGAAAATCCAGTTCACTTCCGCCGAAGCGCCCTTGCTCGCAGTCACGAGCGGCTGCTGGTTGTCGAGATTGGGGCTGTCGCCGAGATAGTCGCTCAGGTAGCTGTAGTTGCCTTCCTGCGTGAACCAGCGCCGCGCAAGGCGGGTCGACGCATCGCTGCTCAGCGGATTGGTGTCGCCGTTGGCGTATTTTGTCGGCGTCGGC
>JAQGNU010000201.1 GCA_028291645.1 Nevskia sp. | reverse complement strand
GGTATCGCGCTCGCTCTTGCTCACCATCATCTGCTTGATGTCGTCGTGGATCGGCGCTTCCCTGGTGGCGCAGAAGCGCGTGCCCATATTGACGCCGGCGGCACCCAGCACCAGCGCGGCGGCAAGGCCGCGGCCATCGCCGATGCCGCCCGAGGCGATCACCGGGATGCGCAGCTTCTTCGCCGCGGCCGGAATCAGCACCAGACCGCCGATGTCGTCCTCGCCCGGATGGCCCGCGCATTCGAAGCCGTCGATGCTGACGATGTCGACGCCGTTGCGTTCCGCCGACAGCGCATGCCGCACCGCGGTGCACTTGTGCAGGATCGTCACGCCGGCGTTCTTGGCCTTGAGGATGAACTCCCGCGGATTGTTGCCGGCGGTCTCCAGGATCTTCACGCCGGAATTGATGACGACGTCCAGATACGCTTCGTAGGGTGGCGGCGTGGCGCTCGGCAGGATCGTCAGATTCACGCCGAAGGGCTGGCCCGTCATCTGGCGGCAGCGCTCGATCTCCAGCGCCAGCGCATCGGGTGTGGGCTGCGTCAGCGCCGTCAGGATGCCGAGGCCGCCGGCATTGGAAACCGCCGCCGCCAACTCGGCGCGTCCCACCCACATCATGCCGCCCTGCACGATCGGGTAGCGGATGCCGAGCATTTCGGTGACGCGCGTTTTCATCGCAGGCGCATCGGCAATGCCGTGCTGCGCAAGACCATCCATCAAACTCTCTCCGGTTGTCACTGCTGAACCAGCGACCGCGCGATGACGAGGCGCTGGATGTCGCTGGTACCTTCGTAAATCTGGCAGACGCGCACGTCGCGATAAATTCTCTCTACCGGGAAATCATCGACGTAGCCGTAGCCGCCATGAATCTGGATCGCGTCGGAGCAGACCCGTTCGGCCATTTCCGACGCGAACAACTTTGCCATCGACGCCTCGCGCAGGCAGGGCTGCGCGGCTTCGCGCAGGCTCGCTGCGTGCAGCACCATCTGCCGCGCGACTTCGATCTTCGTCGCCATGTCGGCGAGCCGGAACGCGATGGCCTGATGCGAGATGATCGTGTTGCCGAAGCTCCTGCGCTCGTTGGCGTAGCGCACCGCGGCGTCGAAAGCCGCGCGCGCCATGCCCACCGATTGCGAAGCGATGCCGATGCGCCCGCCTTCCAGATTCGACAGCGCGATGCGATAGCCCTCGCCTTCGCCGCCGAGCATCTGGTCGGCCGCGACCTCGCAGTCTTCGAACGCGATCTGCGCAGTGTCGGAAGCATGCTGGCCCATCTTCGTTTCCAGCCGCGCGACGCGATAGCCCGGTGTGTCGGTCGGCACGATGAAAGCGCTGATGCCGCGCTTGCCGGCCGCGGGATCGGTCACTGCGAATACGATCGCCACCTGCGCATTCCGGCCGCTGGTGATGAACTGCTTGGTGCCGTTGATGAGCCAGCCGCTATCGGTACGTTGGGCACGCGTGCGCAGTGCCGCGGCATCCGAGCCGGCCTGCGGCTCGGTCAGGCAGAAGGCAGCCAACCACTCGCCGCGCGCCATCGGCTTGAGGAAGTGCTCTTTTTGCGCCGCGTTGCCGAACTTGTAGACCGGCATGCAACCGACCGAGTTGTGCACGCTCATGATGGTCGAAGTGGCACCGTCGCCGGCGGCGATTTCCTCCAGCGCAAGCGCGTATGCAATGTGATCGGCGCCGGCGCCGTCCCATTCCGGCGGCACTAGCATGCCGAGCAGGCCCATGCGGCCCATTTCGCGCAGCGCCTCTGTCGGAAAGTGATGGCTACGGTCCCATTCCGCGGCATAAGGTGCGAGGCTCTGCACGACGAAGCTACGCGCGGCTTCGCGGATCATCGCCTGGTCTGACGTGAGAATCATTCATGCTCCACAAAAAATCAGGCGCACCCAATACTCCATGTCGCGCGCCTGTCTGCGCCCGCTCAGGCTTTGGTCGCGCCGCCGGGCTTATCGGATATGCATGTCCTATTCGCGCCGGTTGAACCGGGACTATAAAACTGATGTGTAGTCAGTTTATCATGATGCGATCAAATCAACACACGGCGCGGACACCTTCATCTCCGCGTACGGAGCCGGCCCAATAAAGCTGCGAACAGGAGGAGACCGTTGTAATGCGCAATCATCTGCCACTGACCCTGGCCGACACGCTGGAGCTCAACGCCGACCGCTTCGGCGATACGCCTGCCTACATCGTCGGTGATCGCCGGCTGACGCATCGCCAGCTGCTGGATCGCGCCCGACGCCTGGCTTCGGCGTTGGAGCAGCTGGGCGTGCGCAAGCAGGATCGCGTGTCGATGCTGGCGATGAACTGCATGGAGTACGGCGAAGTGCTCGCCGCCGGCCAGTTCAGCGGCATCATCATCGCAACAGTGAACTTCCGCCTCGCGCCGCCCGAGATGGCGTTCATCATCAAGGACGCGGCACCGCGCGTGCTGATTTTCGAAGCATCGTATCTGCCGGTGATCGACCAGCTGCGCGCGGACTTCAAAACCGTCGAGCACTACGTCTGCATCGGCGGCTCCGCCGATTGGGCGCAGGAGTACGAGGCCTTCGTCGCCGGCGGCAGCGATCGCGGGCCGTCGATCCGCGCGATCGAGGAAGACATAGCCTGCCTGATCTACACCAGCGGCACGACCGGACGACCCAAGGGCTGCATCTGGGGTCAGCGCGAATACCGGCAGATGGCGCATACGCTGTCCAACGAGCAGCGCACCGGCCTCGCCGACAAGGCGCTGCTGGTGATGCCGATGTTCCATATCGGCGCGATGGCGATCCAGCTCGCGATCCACTTCCGCGGCGGCACCGTCTATCTGCATCGGCTGTTCGATCCCGCGGCGCTGCTCGCCGACACCGTGCGCGAGCGCATCACCACGCTGCACTTGGCGCCGACGATGGTGCAAATGGTGCTCGAACAGCCGGGCATCGACCGGCTGGACCTGAGCGCACTAAAAACGCTGATCTACTCGGCTTCTGCGATGCCTGGCCCGGTGCTGCAGCTCGGCATGCGCCTGATGGGCAATATCTTCCTGCAGTTCTACGGCCAGTCGGAAGCGATCATCACCGGCCTGCAGCCCGAGCAGCATCGCCCCAACGGCAGCGCACGCGAACGGCGCTGGCTCACCTCGGTGGGCCATCCCTTCCCCAACACGCTGCTGAAGATCGTCGACGACGACGGCCGCGAATGTCCGCGCGGCGTCGCCGGCGAGGTGGCGGTGAAGTCCACCGCGATGGCGCGCGGCTATTGGAACAATCACCCCGGCACGCTCGACACCTTTCGCGATAGCTGGTGCCACACCGGCGACATGGGCCGGCTCGACGAAGACGGCCTGCTGTACCTCGTCGACCGCAAGAAGGACATGATCATCTCCGGCGGCGAGAACATCTATTCGCGCGAAGTCGAGGAAGCCATGCTGCTGCACGCCGCGGTATCCGAATGCGCGGTGATCGGCCTGCCCGACGAGAAGTGGGGCGAGTCGGTCTGCGCTGTAGTGGTGTTGCGCGCCGGTCTGAGCGCAAGCGAGGCGGAGCTGATCGAGCACATGAAAACGCAGATCGCGAGCTACAAAAAACCCAAGAAGGTGATTGTCGTGGCTGAGCTGCCCAAGCTGCCGACCGGCAAAATCAACAAGGTGCAATTGCGCCAGCAGTATGCGGCGGCCACGGCCGCTACCTAACCGGAGAAAACGATGACTCAAGGCAACAGCAAGACCCAGCGCTGCGGCGTGGTCGGCTTAGGAATGATCGGCGCGGGTGTGACGAAAAGCCTGCTACGCCACGGGCGCGTGGTGAACGTATTCGACGTGCGCGCCGATGCGGCTAAAGATCTGAAGGGTGCGGTAGTCTGCGCGTCGCCTGCCGAGCTGGCACGGCAATCCGAGGTTGTGATGGTCGCCGTGGTCAACGCCGAGCAGGCGCGCAGCGTGCTCGCCGGCATGGCCGAAGCCGCACATCCGGATCTGGTGGTGGTCCTGCTCAGCACGGTCGCGGTACCGGTCGTGCATGAACTTGCCGCGTTCGCGCAGTCCAAGGGCTTCAGGCTGATCGACTGCGGCATCAGCGGCGGCCTGCACGTCGAACAAGGCGGCGGCGTGTGCATGGCCGGCGGCACTGCCGAGACGGTGGAATCGGTGCGCGGCGTGATCGAGCAATTCGTCACGAAGTTACTGCACATGGGTCCGCAGGGTGCCGGCATGGCGGCCAAGATCTGCCGCAATCTGATGCACTACAGCACGATGATGGGCGCGTACGAAGCAGGGCAGCTCGCCGAAGCCGTCGGCATCGACGTGCAGCAGCTGATCCAGGCCGTACGCACCAGCGATCCCGACAATCAGATGAGCACCGCCCTGCTGGCGCGGCGCGGCACCACCAAACCGATCAGCGAGAACGAGAAGACCTTCGCACCGGTGGAAATGATCCGCGGCTGGGCCAGCCTGCTGCACAAGGATCTCGAAGCCGCCGCGGAACTCGCGCGCAGCGTCGGCGTGAAGACCCCGGGCGGAGAACTCGCCAACAAGCATGGCGATGCGATCTATGGCGTGGCCCCGCAGCCGCAGACCAACCACCTTGCAACAGACCCCAACGAAGATGCCTACACCCGCGGCCTCAAAGCAATGGAAGCGGTTTACGGCGTCGGCGGCGTGCCCGGACTGCCGCCGCCCGGCAACCTGCCGCCCTTCATCGAGAAGACGCTGGAGCATGTCTTCGCCGACGTCTGGATGCGACCCGGCCTATCGATGCGCGACCGCCGACTGCTGGTGCTCGGCGCCACTGCCGCGCTGGGTCGTGCCGATCTGGTCGAGATTCAGACGACCGGCGCGCTGAAGACCCAGGACCTGACGCCGGCCGAGTTGCAGGAGTCGGTGCTGCAGCTCGCCTATTACGTCGGTTGGGGTAATGCCAGTTCCACGTTCCAGGGCGTGATGGCGGCAATCACCAAGACTACGGCCGCAAACAAGCCGGCCGGCCAATGAGCGCCGATCAGCCGCTGGGGGAGAAGCGCGACATGAGCAAGACCGAAAACAGCGCGTTGCAGACACTGATTGATAAAGACCAGATCCAACAGGTACTGATCCGCTACTGCGACGCGGCGGACCGCGCCGACGAAGCGCTGCTGCGCTCGGTATTTCATCCGGAAGGCACCGACGAGCATGCCGGCATGTTTGCCGGCGCCATCGACGAACTCGCGCCGATGATGATCAAGATGCACGACAAGTTTTCAGTCACGCAGCACTCGATCGGCAACATCGTGATCGACGTCGACGGCGACGGCGAGGTCGCGCAGAGTCGCTGCCAGATCACTGCGCATCATCGCTACGAAGTCGATGGTCAGCACTACCACCTGGTGGCCGGCGGGCGATATCTCGATCACCTCGAAAAGCGCGACGGCGAGTGGCGCATCGCCAGCCGCGTCACGCATATGGACTGGAGCCTGACGCATCGCATCGAGGCGGGCCTACCCTCGCCGTTCTGAAAGATTCAAAAAAAGTCGGGGCTTACGCTGCTCCTACAGATCGTTCATGTTAGGAGGGTGAAAACCGCGATCGCGTTTTCAGCTTCAGCGCTTCGCGGTGTTCCGGACCACTTCGCCCAGTGCCGAGGCGTGCAGCACCGTGACGGTCGAAAGTTCGGCGGTATCGGACATCGGGATCCGTCCCGCGCCCATTGCCTCGTTCATACGCTGCATCACTGCACTGACGTCCGCGGCGTCGAGCTCGTAAAGGGTGACGTACTGCCAGTCCGGGATGCCCGGCGCGGCGGCGACGGAGTTCAGGCTATAGCGCCGGGCCGAGCGGATTTCCGGCGCAAGACGCAGTGTGTCGGGAACATGCTGGCGGTCGTACCATTCGTTGAACTCGACTTCCTTACCTGGTTTGGCATTGCTGAACACCAGCAGTTGTCCATTTGACATATCGGGCTCTCTTTCGTTTTTTTACCGTGAAACCTCATCAACGCTTGCCGGCGGCCTGCTCGTCCTGCAGTGAATCGTCCAGATGCGGCAGGCTGCCCAGGCTCGCGCCGCCATCCACCACCAGCGCCGTGCCAGTGATGTAAGCCGACTCCGGCAGCGACAGGAATGCCACCGCGGACGCCACTTCGGCGGGCGTGCCGGGACGCGGTACCGGAAAACCCGCGGAGATTGCACCGGCCATTTCGGGCGACAGCATGGACTGCATGCGGTCAGATGCAATCAACCCCGGATCGACCGTATTGACGGTGATGCCCATGCGTGCGTATTCGACCGCCAGGCCGCGCACCAGCGAATTCACTGCCGCCTTGGTTGCGCCATAGGGCACGATGCCCGGCGTGTTCAGACGATTGCCCGCGCAGGAAGAAATGCAAATGAACCGGCCATTCTTCGACTTCGCCAGATACGGAATCGCATCCTTGGCGAACCAGAAAGTCGAATAGAAATTGCTCTTGGCGAGCACGTCGAAGTCCTCGTCCGACATTTCCAGCACTGCACCGTGTGGCGCATCGGCCGCACACAGAATGAGGATGTCGAGGTCGCCATGGCGCTTGACGGTATCCGCGATCAGGCGCTGGCTGCTGGAACGCTGCTGCAGCTCGAGCCCGGCAAACAATGTGGCTTTGCCGCCCTTGGCCGTGATCTCCGCGACGACTTCCTCACCGTGCTTGGCCGTCCTGACCGCTACCACCACCGTAGCACCGAGCTCGGCCAGCGCATTGGAGATCGCCCGGCCGATGCCGCGGCCGCCACCGGTAACGACCGCGACTTTTCCATCCAGCTTGCCGCTCATAACTTCCCCTCGATTGCGTCCATGATGGGCGCCGTTATAACACCAGGCTCAACTCCAGTTACCTTCGAGCAAGGACTTTAGATTGGAGCTCATGACCTGCTGCTGCTCAGCGAACGTAAGCTCTTCGATGTCCTCGAAGAAATCCAGCGGCGTGGCCAGGCCTTCGGGATGCGGCCAGTCGCTGCCGAACAGTACGCGGTCGCTGCCGATCAGATCTGCGAGCTGTCGTACCGAGTCTTCGTAGAAGGGGGCGACGTAAACATGCCGGCGGAAGGTTTCCACCGGGTCCCGCTTGAACTCGCGCGGCATCTTGTGGAACGTACTCTCCATACGTTTGAGCAGCGGCTCCAGCCAGGACGCGCCGTTTTCCAGCGACGCGACGCGCGCACCTGGATGGCGATCGAACACGCCATGGCAGATCAACGCGGCAAGTGCGTCCTGAATCGGCCGGCCGAGCACTACGTCGATCACTTCCTTGAACGGGTCTTTTTCGAACGGGCGCGTTTCGCCGGCGCCGCCACTGGTCCACCATTGATAGATGCGATCGTAGCCCGTGTCCGAGGTGTGGAGGACCACGAGAACCTTGGCCTCGGCGCAACGTGCCCAGAATGGATCGAATTCCTTGAAGCCGAAAGAGCGCCCGCCCTTGGTGCCCGGCACCGGTGCCGGGCGGATCAATACCACGCGCGCGCCGGCCTTGATTACGAACTCCAGTTCCTGCAGCGCGAGTTCGAGGCTGGCGAGGTTGATCGCCGCGACCGGAAACTGACGGCCATTGGTGAAGCCGTACTCGTCGCGCACCCACTGGTTGAGCGAATGGAACAGCGCCGCGATCACGTCCGGCTTGTCGCCCAGGCGCTCTTCGATCACCGAAGCCAGCGTCGGCAACAGGATGCTGGCATGTATGCCGTGGCGGTCGAGCACCTGCAGGTGCGCCGCGCCGTTGTGGAATGCCGCATCCGAAGGCACCGGCTTGCCACCGATCTCACGCAGCGACAGACCTTCCGGATTGTCGCCGCGGTACCACTTCTCGTGCGAGCCCGGCGCGGCCACCACTTCGAACGCCGGATTCGGAATGTAGTCCGACAGCATGCCGGCGACCGCCAGCTTGGTGCGGCCATTGACCGTCACGTACTGGAATTCTTTCTTGAACTGCTTGGGCAAATAGCGCAGAAACGCATCGGGCGTTTCATAATAGTGTTCGTCCGCGTCGTAAATGGGATAGTTCACGGTTTTCATAGGGACTCCTGCTTACCAATGCCGCTTGCGTGCGAATCTAATACTAACTGATCGTCAGTTATGTGGGCGCGCCGCTGTCATGCGGCGCGGTGACCGCTGGGGTCGGCCCTGCGCATTCGCGGAGGGCCAGTTGTTCAAGATGAAATTGCGCGCTGCCCAACTCGTTCTCGATCACGGTCATTCGCTTGAAGTAGTGGCCGATACTGTATTCCTCGGTCACGCCGATGCCGCCGTGCAGCTGGATGGCCTGCCCGCAGATGAAACGACCGCTCTGTCCTACCCGCGCCTTGGTCACCGACAGCGCTGCCAGACGCTCGGCCGACGGCATCTCCAGAAACGCCATGGCGCGATAAACCACCGAGCGGGAGACTTCCAGCTCGATCAGCATTTCGGCCATGCGATGCTGCAGCGCCTGGAACGTGTTGAGGGTGACGCCGAACTGCTTGCGGGTGCGCAGATAGTCGCGCGTGATCCACAGCGCCCGCTCCATGACACCGACTGCTTCGGAACAAAGCGTGAGCAGGCCGTGTACGTGCGCATGCTCCAGTGCCGCGTAAGCCTGGTCGGCCTCACCCAGCAGATGTTCCGACGTCACGCGGACGCCGTCGAGCGCAAGTTCCGCCGCCCAGCGGTTGTCGATCAAGCGCACATTCTGCCGTTTCAGCCCCTGCGCCTCGCGATCGAGCATGAACAGCGTGATGCCGTCGCGGTCGCGGTTTCCGCCGGCGGTGCGGGCAGAGACAATGAAGCGGTTGGCGACGTTGCCACCCATCACCAAGGTCTTGTGACCGTGCAGCGTCCAGGCGTCCTTGCCGGCAGGCCTGGCTTGCAGGCTCACGTGCTCGATGACTCCGCGGCTCTGGGTTTCATGATGTGCCAACGCCGGCAACAGTTCACCCGCACATAGCTTGGGCAGAAGCTGCCGCGCCTGCTCGCGATCTGCCGCCAGTATCGTCTGTGCGGCGAGCACCCCCACTCCCCAAAACGGATCGACCACCAGCGCACGGCCGAATTCCTCCATGATCAGCGCTGCTTCGACCACATCGCCGCCGAGGCCGCCGCAGTCTTCAGGCAGCGAGGCTGCGAGCCAACCCATGTCGGCAAAGGCGGTCCAGCGCTTGCCGCTGAACTCCCCATGGGTGGGCGCACTCCGCCGCTGCTCCAGCGAGCATTCCTTTTCAAGAAATCGGCGCGCGCTATCGCGCAGCATTTCCTGTTCATCGGTGAGGCGAAAATCCATCTTTAGAGTTCCAGGAACGAGCGGGCGATGATGCTGCGTTGTACTTCATTGGCGCCGCCGTAAATCGTCGCAGCGCGCCGGTACATGAAATCGGCAGTGACACCGGGGGCATAGTCCGGACCCGGCGGCCACACTGGCTTGGCATCGGGATCCTCGCCTGGTTCGGCGTAGACGTAGGTCCCATACTGTTCCAATGCCTCGATCGTGAGCTCGCCGATGCGTTGCACGAGTTCCGATCCGCGCACCTTCAGCAGCGAGCCGTAAGGCAGGCATGTGCCTTCGGACTTCTCCGTGAGGGCACGCAGCGTCAGCCACTCGAGCGCGCGCAGATCCACTTCAAGTTGGGCCAGACGCGGCGCAAAACCGGGCAGGTCGATGATGCGATGTCCATCGCTGCGCTCCTGCCTGGCAATCATGCGCAGTTGCGCGAGCTTTCGCTTGTTGAGCGGCACTTCGGCACTGGTTGCGCGTTCGTTCTCCAGTACCGCCTTGGCGTAGGTCCAGCCTTTGTTCTCCTCGCCCAGCAGATTGCTCACCGGTACGCGCACGTTGTCGAAGAAGACCTCGTTGAGGCTATGCGCTTCGCCGATATCGATGATCGGCCGTATCGTGATACCCGCTGCCCCTGGCTCCACGCAGAGGAAGGAAATGCCGCGCTGTTTGGCGTCGGGTTGCGTTTTCACGAGCAATCCGATGATGTCGCAGGTATGCGCGCCGGTGGTCCAGATTTTGTGGCCATTGACGATGTAATGGTCGCAGTCGCGTATCGCGCGCGCAGAAAGAGACGCGAGATCGGACCCTGCGTTCGGTTCGGAAAAGCCCTGTCCCCAGTACAACTCGCCCTTGAGAATGCCGGGAAGCAACCGTGCCTTCAGCTCGTCGCTCGCATAGGTATAGATGACGGGTGCAAACATGCGCAGACCGCCGTTGTCGGTGGCCGGCGCGCCTGCCAGCGCGCATTCTTCATCGAAGATGAACTGGCGCAGATGCGACCAACCCGTGCCGCCATATTGCGTCGGCCAGTTCGGCGCGCCCCAGCCGCGATCGTAGAGCGTGCGCTGCCAGCGGCGCTGGTCGGCGCGGACCGGATGAAAGCCGCTCGCACCACGCTTGGCGAGGTCCGGCGGCAGATGCTCGCGCAGAAACGCGCGAACTTCTCGACGGAAGGCTTCGTCTGCGGGATCGAGCTTGAAATCCATGGGTGGCGACCTTCTTGTTCTTGGATGTTGGGTTCAGCCGACGGGATAGACGATGGCTTTTTCCTGCATGTACTCGGCGAGCCAGCGCGAACCGAACTCGCGCCCGATCCCGGAGCGTTTGTAGCCGCCGAAGGGCACTTCCACGGTCAGATCATTGAGGCCGCCATTGATCCAGACGTTGCCTGTGCGTAAACGGCGCGCCATGCGAAAAGCCTGCGCTTTGTCGGCCGAGTTGACCGCGCCGTAGAGGCCCAGCGGACTGTCGTTGGCGAAGGCCACGGCCTGCTCGTCGGTGTCGTAGCCGATCACTGCGCCGACCGGTCCGAAGATCTCGTCCTGTGCCAGCGCCGAGCGGTTATCAACGTCGTCGAACAAGGTCGGTTCAAAGAAATAGCCGCGTTTCAGATGCTCCGGCCGCTTGCCACCGGCGATCAGCCTGGCGCCGCTGTCGAGTCCGATCTGCACGTAGCGCTCGGTCTTGGCGCGCGCGGCGGCGCGGATCAAGGGGCCCATCAGCACGCTCGGATCGGCGGGATCGCCCTGCTTCCAATGCGTCAATGCGCCCTTGATGGTGGCGACGAACTGGGCGCGGACCGAGTTGTGCACGATATAGCGGGTAAGCAAGGCGCAGCCCTGTCCCGAATGCATGGTGAAGCACATCAGCGCCAGCATCGCGGAAGACTGCACGTCGGCATCGGCACGCACGATCAGCGCGGATTTGCCGCCGAGTTCGAGATGCACTTTCTTCAGCGTGGGTGCCGCCTGGCCCATGATCGCGGCACCGACCGTGTCGGAGCCAGTGAAGCTGATCATGTCGACGCGCGGATCGGTGGTCAGCAGGGTGCCGACTTCGGCGCCGCCGGTAACGATATTGAGCACGCCCTTGGGAAGGCCGACGCTCTGCGCAATCTCGCCGAACAGCAGCGTCGAGTACGGCGTGAACGGCGAAGGCTTGAGCACGATGCTGTTGCCGGTCATCAGCGCCGGCGCGATCTTGCCCAGGCTCAGAAAAAACGGATAGTTGTAGGCGGTGATACCCACGACCACGCCGAAAGGTTCATGCTCGACCGACGCGGCACCGATCATGTCCGCACCGTTCGGATCGTAAGGATTCGGATTGATCTCGACCGGCGTCATTTCGGGTTTCATGCGCAGGCCCTGCTCGATCGCGAAGTCCAATGCGCGGATCGCACCGCCGAACTGCGGGCCGTTCATGATGCCGAACGTCGCGCCGGCTTCGGCGGTCAGCAGCGCCTTGATGCGATCGCCGTTGTCGACCAGTGCACCGCGGAAGCGGCGCATCACCTCCGCGCGCTCTTTCATCGACATGCGCGCCCAAGGACCGTGATCGAAAGCATCGCGTGCCGCAGCGATCGCAGCTTCGGCTTCAGCCCTGCCGCCGATCGGTGCTTCCGCGATCACCTCTTCCGTTGCCGGATTGATGACCGCCTCGCGTGCGCGCTCCGTCGAAGCCACCCAGGCGCCGTTGATGAAGAGCTTGTCGATCGTGGTGAACGGAATTCCCATCACATCATCCAGTACGTGTTGATGGCGTCCATCTATGGACCTTCGATTTCGGCGTAACCGTTGTTCATCACCACGCTGTCGCGTTCGATCGAACGTACGCGGAACGCCAGGCGGCTTTCGTCCAGCCGCCAGATTTCGGTTCGCAGGTTTTCGCCGGTGAACACCGGCCCGGTGTAGCGCAGTCCGAGGTGAAGCAGGCGCGCAGCATTTCCATCGCAGGCCCCCAGAATTGCAGCACGACCGGCCAAGCCAAAAGCGCAGACGCCGCGCAGCATCGATTGCGCGGTACCGGCACCGGCGTTGCGCACAGCGTCGAAAATCGCCGGCAACTTGTACGGCGCATCGTCGTCGCGCGGCGTCGGCAGATCGATCACCGCATCGGGTGCGCGATCCGGCGGTGCCGGCCGCGGCTTCGGTGCTGCAGCCGGCGCCCCGCCACTGCCGCCATTGCCGCGCAGGAACATGGTGACGTTCACGGTCGCGATATGGACACCCGAGGCATCGGTCAGACGCGCCTGTTCGTACATCAGCGCGCCCTTGTCAGCCCCTTTGTCGTAGATGTCGTCGACGATGAATTGCGCAGTTATGCGGCCCTGCGGCGGCAGCGGATGGTGCAGCGTCACCGCCTCTTCGGCGTGCAGCATGCGCTTCCAGTCGATGCCGGTTTCAGGCTGGTTGGTCCACAGCGCGCCGGCGCTGCCGAGAATCACCGCCATCATCGGCAGGGCCTTGTCCCCGGCCAAATATGGCGCTTCCAACTCGGCATAAGCGGGCGCCAGACCGGCACCGACACCGCGCGCAAACTCTGCGCAGGCCTGGCGGTCATAGTCCTCGCTCACCGGGGCAATCGGCCAGTGCTTGATGCGCTGATAGTCGAACGGCACGAAAGGGTCTCGTCGCTCTTAGCCTGGGGACTTTACGCCGGCGTTCTTCTTGGCAGCCTCGATGGATTTGGCCATGCCGGCCGCGACGACGTCGCGCCACTCCTGGGTCGAGGTGCTCAACGCATGCGTGTCGAAGTGCGCCGTCAGCGAATTGCGGAAGCCCTGCATGTCGGCGGTACGGTTGAGCGAGCGCTTCATCATGCGGATCGCCACCGGCGGTGCCAGCGCGATGTGCTGGGCGAGCTTCATGGTGAAGTCTTCCAACTCAGCGCGCGGTACGACGTGGTTGATCATGCCCCACTCTTTGCCCTCGGCCGCGGTGATGCGCTGGCCCGTGAACAGGAACTCCTTGGCTTTGCGCAGGCCGAGCACCCAGGGATGCACGAGCACTTCGACCGCCGCAGCGGCGAGGCTGTGCACTACCGGGTCGGAGAACATGGCATCTTCGCTGGCGACCATCAGATCGCACAGATTGGCCACCATGAAGCCCCCCGCGATGCAGGCGCCCTGCACCTGCGCGATGGTCGGCTTGGGAAAATCCCAGATGCGCAGCGCGTTGCCGTAGTAGTGCTCGATTTCCCACAGCCAGTGCTGCTCGGGCGTGAAATTACCGCGTGTGGCCAGACCGTCGGTGAGATCGTGGCCTGCAGAGAAGTGCTTGCCTTTCCCGCCGAGAATCAGAACGCGGATCGCGTCGTCGTTCTTGGCGCGATCGAGCGCATGGTCGATCTCGCCGAGCAGCTGCTCGGTTTCGGCATTGCCTTTGTCCGGTCGGTTGTGGCAAACCCGCAACACGGCTCCGAACACTTCGTAAGTGATTTGCTGATAGTCCATAGGTCAATCTGATTGGCAAGCAGCAACGTGCTGCGGACGATTCGATGGCTGGCGAGGCTTCACGCCAGGAACTCGGCGTAACCATTGCTGAGCGCCACGACATTGCGCTCGATCACTCGTACGCGAAACGCCGCGGTTCCCACACTCTGTCTCCATACCTCCACGCTGAGCGTTTCGCCGGGATATACGAAGTTGGTAAAGCGCACGTTCAAGGTCCGCAGACGCTCGGGCTGGTTCTCGCACAGCAGGCCAAGGATCGCGCGGCCAGCCGTTCCGTAAGCGCTCAGTCCGTGCAGAATCGGCTTTTCGAAGCCAGCCTCTGCCGCGGCCTCGGGGTCGACGTGCATGGGGTTGTAGTCGCCGCAGAGCCGATAGATCGCGGCCTGTTCGGGACGCGTGGTCAGTGCCAGCGTCTGGTCTGGCCGGCGGTCCTCGGGAACCGGGTACGGTTTCGGCGCACCGCTCGCAGGTCCGCCAAAACCGCCCTGACCGCGGATGAAGGCCGATAACGTCACCGTGGCGTAAAGGCTGTCGTCCGCGGCATCGTGAAGATCGATGGAATAGAACAGCACCGCGCCTTTACCGACGCCTTTATCGTAGATCTCGTCGACGCGCGCGCGACCGACAACGCGGCCGGCGGCCGGCAGCGGCTTGTGAATTCTGAGGAATTGCTCGCCGTGCACGACCGTGCGCCAGTCGATGCCGGTACCGGGCGCGCGTATCCACATCGGGTCCGCGCCGAGCACGGTGGCCATGGTCGGCAGCGCACATAGCTTCGGACCATAGATGTATTGCAGTTCGCTCCGGCACACCGGCGAGGGTTGGCCAGCCCCTACACCCAGGGCATACAGGATCGTGTCGCGTGCATCGAACGCCTGTTCGACCGGCGCGATCGACCAGTTCCTGAGCTTTTCATAGACCAGCGGCACGAATTCTCCTCACGGGCTGCTCCATAGTCATATGCTCGACCCGCTTCTAACCGAGCAGGTAGTGCAACCGTTGTGCAATATCGCTCTGCGAGCGTAAAACTGTCAAGTAGTTAGTTTTTGAACGCAGATAAAAGCACCAATTGCACGATCGTGCAACCAGTCTTATTATCTCGATTCAAAACTGATTATTCGTCAGTACGGAGGTGTTTTGATGTCGCTCTCAACCCGTATCGCCGACTTCGATGATCCGCGCTTCGACCCGTTCGAGACTTTCGAGTCCGCGACGCAATCCGATTCCGACGAAGACCCCTATGTGCGCCTGGCGGGCATGCGCGAGCAAAAATCGGTTTTCGCCGTCGATTATCGCGAACTGCTTGGCTCGCCCCCCGACGAAACCATGCGCGATCTGGCCAAGTACATGGTGCTGGGCTCGCCCGAGATTCAGCAGGTACTGGAAACACCACAGGTGTTCTCCAACACGATTTTCGAGCGCAACGTCGGCCTCTGCTTCGGACGTAGCCTGACGGTGATGGATGCCCCCGAGCACACGCGCTACCGGCAACTGTTCCAAAAGGCCTTCATGCCGAACGTCGTGTCGAAATGGGGCGAGACTCTGGTCGATCCCGTCGTGATAGGCCTGATCGAGGGCATCAAGCACAAAGGCCGCGCCGATCTGGTCAAGGACTTTACCAAGTACTACCCGTTCCAGATCATTTACAAGCAGCTCGATCTGCCGCAGGCCGATATCGGAACCTTCCACAAGCTCGCCGTCGGCCTGACCTGCATCGTGGTCGACGTGGCGCACGGCGTCGAGGCTTCGCAGAAGCTCGGGGCCTACTACAGCCTGCTGCTGGAAGAGCGCCGCAATAGCGGCGGCGCGGACCTCGTCAGCACGCTGGCGCAAGCCGAGGCAGACGGCGAGCGCTTGCCCGACGTGGTGCTGGTCTCCTTCCTGCGGCAGCTGATCAATGCGGCCGGCGATACCACTTACCGCGCCACCAGCTCGCTGCTCGTGGGCCTGCTGACGAATCCCGATCAACTGGAGGCGGTGCGTCGCGATCGCACGCTGATTCCGGCGGCGATCGAAGAAGCCCTGCGCTGGGAGCCGCCCGTCACCGTCTGCCCGCGTCTGACCTTGCAGCCGGTGGTACTCGACGGCGTCGAGATTCCGGCGGGCAGCGAGATCGATGCGATGACCGGCGCCTACAACCGCGATCCGGCACGCTACGAAAATCCGGACCATTACAAGCTTCACCGCAAGCAGCAGCGGCATATGGGCTTCGCCTACGGCCAGCACGTCTGTATCGGCCAGCATCTGGCGCGCGTGGAGATGACGCGCGCACTCAACGCGCTGTTCGATCACCTGCCGAATCTGCGTCTCGATCCGGACTATCCGCCGCCCAAAGTCGCCGGCGTGAACATGCGTGTGCCCGCGGCCGTGTATGTGCGTTTCGATGCCTGAGCCGTCGTCAATGAAGACCTGGCAGTGCCTGAGCTGTGGTTTCATCTATGACGAAGCGCTCGGCCGTCCCGACGAAGGCATTGCGGCCGGCACGCGCTGGGAGGATGTACCGGACGACTGGCAGTGCCCGGACTGCGGCACCGGCAAGGCCGATTTCGAGATGGTGGAGTTGTAAGCAAAAGGCGCGGATCGTTCCGCGCCTTGGTCGACCGGTGGCCTGCGGACCGCTGTGTCAGTTCGCGACGGACATCGCGCTCAGCGCGCGGCCATCCGCAACGCCGCATCCAGTCGGATCGTCTCGCCGTTAAGATACACGCTCTCGACGATGTTGAGCGCCTGCTTGGCATATTCCTCGGCCCGGCCGAGGCGCTGCGGGAACGGCACGGTCACCGCCAGATTCGCGCGCACGTTCTCCGGCAAGCCGGCCATCATTGGCGTCTCGAACAGACCCGGCGCGATGGTGCAGACACGGATGCCCACAACGGCGAATTCGCGCGCGGCCTGGATCGTCAGCGCGATCACGCCGCCCTTCGACGCGGCATAGCTGGCCTGCCCAATCTGGCCTTCGTAGCCCGCCACCGATGCGGTGTTGACGATCACGCCGCGCTCGCCGTCTGCGAGCGGATCAAGCTTCATCATATCGGCCGCCGCGAGACGCAGTGTGTTGAACGTGCCGACCAGGTTGACCTCGATGCCCTTGCGGAACTCGTCGAGCGGCATCGGTCCGTTCTTGCCGACGATCTTGGCCGCCGGCGCGATGCCGGCGGTGTTGATGAGGATGCGCGCCGGTCCATGCGCTTCGCGCGCGGCCGCCACCGCGGCCTCCGCACTGTCGGCGCTGGTGACGTTGCATTGCGCCGCGAAGCCGTCGATCTCGGCGGCGACGCTGCTGGCGAGTTCGATGTTGAAATCCAGCACCGCCACTTTCGCGCCGGCCCTGGCCAGTGCACGCGCAGTTGCGGCGCCCAGTCCCGAAGCACCTCCGACCACCAGTGCAGCAACGCCTTTCACATCCATTGCTTGTTCCCTGTCCGATCCAATCGATGCGCCATAGCCTAACGGCCCTCGAACTTCGGCTTACGCTTGTCGAAGAAAGCTTCCAGCGCCTCGCGGAAATCGGCACTGCCGGCGTTGCCGGCGAACTGTGCGGCCTCCTCGTCGAGTTGCGCATGCAGGCTGCGTGCGCCGCTGTCGCGCAGTAGCCGCTTGATGCTGCGCAGCGCCAGCGGCGCAGCATCGGCGAGGCGTCGCGCCAGCTTGCGCGTCTCCGCTTCGAGCGTGCCCTGCGGTACGACGCGATTGACCAGGCCCAGCCGCAGCGCTTCGGCGGCATCGAGGTTGTCGCTGAGCATGATGATCTCTATCGCCTTGCGCAGACCGACCAGGCGCGGCAAGGTCCACGAGGCCGAGCAGTCCGGCGAATTACCGACCTTCGCATACGCCATGTTGAACACCGCATTATCGGCCGCGATGGCGAGATCGGCAGCGAGCGCTATGCTCATGCCGGCACCGGCCACCGCACCGTGCAGGCTCGCCAGCACCGGCTGCGGCACCGTCGCCAGGCCTTCGACAGCTGCGTGAATCGGACCGATCAGTTCGCGCGCGGCAGCAGGCGCCTGCTCGCCTGCCGCGCGGAAGAACGCCAGATCACCGCCGGCGATGAAGGCGCGGCCGGCCGCGGTGAGCAGGATCACGCGCGTCGCTGAATTCGCCGAAGCCGCAACAACCGCATCGCGGAATGCGATCGCTGTGGCGACGTCGACCGCGTTCAGTACCTCAGGCCGGTTGAAGCGAATTTCAGCGATGCCGTCGGCAACGGTCAGCAGGATCGGAGCGGAGATCGTCATCGTGCTTATTTATGCGAGTACTTCGGCTTGCGCTTCTCGCGGAAGGCATTGATCGCTTCCTGATGATCTTCGGTCTGCCCGGCGATCGCCTCGTAGGCCATGCCCGCATCCATCATGCTGTGCGCCAGCTGCTTGAGGCCGATGTTGACCGTCGCCTTGGTCCAGCGCAGCGACTGGATCGGCATCTTCAGCAGACGCTCGACGTAGGCATTCACTTCCTCGTCAAGCTTCTCGGCCGACACCGCGGCGTGGATCAGGCCCATCGCCTGCGCTTCTTTCGCACGCAGGATGTCGCCGGTGAACAGGTAATGCTTGGCGCGCGCATAGCCGATCATCTGCGGCCACATCACGCCGCCGCCGTCGCCGGCGATCAGGCCGACATTGTTGTGCGGGTCGCCGAACTTGGCGGTCTCGACCGCAAACACAACATCGCAGAACAGCGCCAGCGTGGTGCCTAGGCCGATGGCATCGCCGTTGACCTTGCAGATGATTGGCTTGTCGCAGTCCAGCAGCGAGAACACGATGCGCTTGGCCTCGCGCACCGTGCGGTGCATCAGCGACGGGTTGTCGCGCAGCTTCTGCATGTATTCGAGATCGCCGCCGGCAGTGAACGCGCGGCCCGCACCGGTGACGACGATGAGCTCGCTGTCCTCGTCCTCGGCCGCGTCGACAAAGATGCGCGACAGCTCGCGATGCCCCGCTTCACTGAAGGCATTCAGCTTCTCGGGATTGTTGAGAATGATGGTGAGCACCTTGCCGCTGCGCTCGACCTTGAAGAACGTGTAATGCGAGAAATCCATGAGAGGTCTCTTTAAATGGGATGTGTCAAAGCGTTGCCGCGGTACCGAGAATCATCGTCGCTTCGCTGGACAACACGCCGCCATTGGCATGAGCCAAGGCGAGCTCTGCGCCCGCGATCTGGCGTGCACCACCCTGGCCGCGTAGCTGCACGCAAGCTTCGACCATCGTGAACAGGCCGTACATGCCCGGATGGCAGCAGGAAAGCCCGCCGCCGTTGGTGTTCACCGGTAGTTCGCCGCCCGGCGCGATGCGGCCCTCGGACACGAAGCGTCCGCCTTCGCCCTTGGCGCAGAAGCCAAGGTCCTCCAGGAACAGGATGGTATTGATCGTGAACGCATCATAGAGTTCGACCACGTCGATATCGGCCGGCTTCACGCCCGCGAGTGCGTACGCGCGCCGCCCGGATTCCGCCGCCGGCGTCACCGTGAGGTCGGCCATCTGATCGATGCTGGCATGCTCGATCGCGGCAGCCGCGCCGAGGATGTAGACCGGGTCGGCACGCAGATGCTTCGCACGATCTGCGCGCGTGATTACCACTGCCGCCGCACCGTCGGTGATCAGGCAGCAGTCGCGCGCGCTCAGCGGATCGGAAACCATGCGCGACTTCACGCATTCTTCAACGGTCAACTCGCCCTTGCTGTACATAAAAGCTTCGGGATTGAGGTTGGCCCATTTGCGTGCGGCGACTGCCACTTCTGCGAGTTGCTCGCGCGTAGTGCCGTACTGGTGCATGTGGCGCGCGGTTGCCAGCGCATACGAGGACAGCGGATTGAGCGGCTGGTACGGCGTCTCGTAGGGCGAGCTCTTGCGCAGCGTCACCAGACCACCTGCGGAGCGCTGATTGCTGCCGTACATGATCAGCGCGCAGTCGATGTAGCCGGCGTCAAGCATCAGCGCGGCGACGATGGCATGACTCAGGAACGCTGAGCCGCCGGTGCGGTTGCAATCGGTGTAGCGCGGGCGGATGCCGAGATACTCCGCCGCCGCGAGACCGCCGAGCGCATCGTCCGGCAACGCGACGAACAGCGCGTCGACGTCGGGCAGCTTCAGCTTGGCATCGGCCAGCGCCTTCGCCGCGGCCTTCGCGGCGAGATCGAGCGGGCGATGGCCGGGGCACTCACCGATGCCGTAAGTCGCCGCGCCGACGATCGCTGCGCGGCCGCGCGGAAATTTTTCCATTGGATCGACCCGAGTGGCGACGTCTATTTCTTCGCGGCATAGGTGGCCGCGGCCTGATCCATGTAATCCTTCAGGTCGGCGTGCATCGGATTGTGCATGCCCAGGCCACCATCGATCGAGTAGATGCTGCCGGTGATATAAGCCGCTTCCGACGACGCCAGGAACGCGACCAGCGCCGCGATGTCCTCCGGCACGCCGAACTCCAGCAGCGTGTGGCGCTTGAGGATTTCCATCATGCCCGGGGGCGAACCTTCAAGCGCAGGGGTTTTCACCAGGCCGGGCGCGATTGCGTTGCAGCGGATGTTCTGGTGGGCGTACTGGGCCGCGACATAGCGCGTCAGCGTGAAGATCGCGCCCTTGGAGGTGCCGTAGGCAATGCGGACCAGATCGCCCTGGGCGCCGGCACCCGAGGCGGTGTTGACGATGGCGCCGCCGCCGCTCTTGGCGATATGCGGAATCGCATACTTGCAGCCGAGCAGGTAGCCGCGCAGGTTCACCGCCATCACGCGGTCCCAGATCGCGATGTCGATGTCGACCGCCGTGGTGTCGCCCATCTGGATTGCTTGCGATACGTCTGCAGCATTGTTGTGCAGCACATCGAGACGGCCGAAATGCTTAACCGTGGCTTCGACCATCTTCTCGATAGATGTCGCCTCGGCGGCGTCGAACTGCACCGCGAATGCGGCGGAGCCGATCGCTTTCGCCAACACTTCCGCACGGTCGCCGGAAACGTCGGCCACGGTCACCTTGCCGCCTTCCGACACGATACGGCGGCACACCGCCGCGCCGATGCCCGATGCACCACCGGTGACGATCGCCACCTTGCCTTCGAATCGCTGCATGTTTGGTTCTCCTGTATGTGGCTCGCACTGTGGGCTTCAACGCACATTCAGCGTGTTGCCCTTTCTATAACTGACGCTATGTTATCTTTTGAAGTCCGCCGTAGCAATTGCGGACATCGATCTCAATACACCTCGAACAGACCGGCCGCACCCATGCCGCCGCCGACGCACATCGTCACCACCACATACTTCGCGCCGCGCCGGCGCCCTTCGATCAGCGCATGGCCGGTGAGCCGCGCGCCGGTCATGCCGAAGGGATGGCCCAGCGCGATCGCGCCACCGTTGACATTGAGCAGCTCGGGATCGATGCCGAGACGATCGCGGCAGTACAGCGCCTGGCAGGCGAAAGCCTCGTTCAGTTCCCATAGGCCGATGTTGCCGATCTTGAGTCCGTGCTTGGCCAGCAGCTTGGGAATCGCGAACACCGGGCCGATGCCCATTTCCTCCGGCGGATTGCCGACCACCATCATGCCGCGGTAGGCGCCCAGTGGCTTGAGGCCGCGGCGTGCGGCCAGGCCCGCTTCCATCAGCACGCAGGCCGAAGCGCCGTCGGACAACTGGCTGGCATTGCCGGCAGTGACGGTGCCGCTGCCCTTGATCACCGGTTCGAGCGCGGCCAGCTTGTCGAGCGTGGTCTCGCGTGGACCTTCGTCGCGCGACAACGTAATTTCCTGGAAGCTGACTTCCCTCGTTGCTTCGTCGACGAGTTGCATCATCGCGCTGATCGGCACGATCTCATCGTCGAAGCGACCGGCCTTCTGCGCGGCCGCTGTGCGCTGCTGCGACAGCAGCGAAAACGCATCGGCCGCTTCGCGCGAAATGCCGTACTTCTTGGCGACGAACTCGGCGGTCTGCAGCATCGGCAGGTAGGCGTG
>JAQGNU010000141.1 GCA_028291645.1 Nevskia sp. | reverse complement strand
AAGTAGGCATTGCCGCCAGGCGCGCCGGCGGGCCGCTGGCGCGCCAGCGTCTGCAGGCGCGCGCGCAGTTTGCGGCAATAGGCGCGCGGATCGGCCAGACCATCGACGTGGTCGACGCGCAGGCCATCGATCAGGCCTTCGGCATACAGGCGCAAGGTGGTCGCATGCACCGCCTCGAACACCGACGGCTCCTGGATGCGCAATCCGGCCAGATCGATGACATCGAAGAAGCGGCGCCAGTTGATCTCGTCCGGCGCAGTACGCCACCACGCCAAGCGATACTGCTGCCGTTCGAGCAGGCTGTGCAGATGCCGGCGACCCTCCTCAGTCCGCGACGACATGCGCGTCAGCAACAGATCGATCGCCGCGCGCACGGCGCCATCTTCGGCTGCAGCCGCCGCCAGCGCACTGCACGCTACGGCGAATGCGCTGCGACGTGCGGAACGGCCGCTGCGGCGCGAAGTCGCTTCGCGGAATGTCTTCGCGAAACTGCCCAGCGCTTCGCCATTGGCGCGCAACAGCGGGCCGTAGTCGGTCGGCGCGATCGGAAAGCGATGTTCGTAGTACATCGCCGAGAACTTTCCGCTACGATCATCGAAGCACAGTTCGATTTCGCCGTCTGCCAGCGCCTCGCCGTAGGGCTTGCCGAGGAAGGGCGTCAGCAATCGATTATGCAGGGCTGGATCCGGCACATCCCAGTCGATATCGAAGAAGCCGGAGTAATGACTGCCGCGCCCCCACTCGAGTACATCGAGCCACCAGGCGTTGTCGCCGCGACCGACCGCCATGTGGTTCGGCACGATGTCGACGATCAGGCCCATGCCGTGTTTGCGCAAGCACGCGACCAGTCCGCGCAGCCCTTCTTCACCGCCCAGCTCCGGATTGACCGCGCTGTGATCGACAACATCGTAGCCATGCATCGAGCCGGCGCGCGCGGTCAGAATCGGCGAGACATACAGATGACTGATGCCGAGCTGCTTGAGATACGGCACCTGCGCAGCCGCATCGGCGAAGCTGAAGTCCTTGTGCAACTGCAGGCGCGCGGTGGCGCTCAGCGCGATCGTGATGCTTGCATTCATTTCACGGGACGCTCTTCGCGCAAGCTCAGCAGGCGTGCTGCGGCAGCCGGCGCTTCGAACAGATCCGCAGCAGGTGCCGGCAGACGCCGGCGCCAGTTCGGATGTTGGTCGATGGTACCGGGCAGGTTCGGCTGCTCGTCCAGACCGACGATGTCTTCGATCGGCATGATCGCCAGTGGTGCCGGCGTGCGCGCGACGAATTTCAGCGCAGCGTCGATCACGCTCGCGCCCTGTTGCGGCGCTGGCGCTTCGCCTTGCGCAACTTCGGCGTAACGGAACGCGTCCCACAGCGCATGCCGTTCGCGCTCGCGGATGTCGCGCTCGGCGGCTTCGCTCGAATCCGGCGGCAGTTGCGCCAACTGGCTGCGCCAATCGATGTCGCGACCGGCCCACCAGCCGGCGACGGTCGGCAGATCGTGCGTGGTCGGTGTCGCCATCGCGGTCGACGACCAGCGCGCCGGCTCGACGAACAGTTCGTAGGCGCGCTCGAACCACAGCACGCGCATGCCCATGATGCCAGCGCCGTCGAGCTGATCGCGGAAACCGTCCGGCACGGTGCCGAGATCCTCGCCGACGATCACCGCGCGATGGCGCCAGGATTCGAGCGCGATCAGACGCAGCATGTCGGTCAATGGATAGTGCAGGTAGGCGCCTTCGTTGGCGCTGGCACCCTCCGGCACCAGCCACAGCCGCGCCAGACCGAGCACGTGATCGATGCGCAGACCGCCGGCATGACGCAAGTTCGCGCGCAGCATTTCGATGAAGGGTGCGTAGCCGCTGGCGCGCAGACCGCGCGGCGAAAACGCGGTGAGTCCCCAGTTCTGGCCGAGGCCGTTCATCAGATCCGGCGGCGCGCCGACCGACAAGCCCACCAGCACCGCATGCTGACGGCTCCAGCTGTGGCTGCCGCCGCCATCGGTGCCAACCGCGAGATCGCCGATCAGGCCGATCGCCATGCCGGCCTCGCGCGCGGCGCGCTGCGCGTCAGCGAGGCCGCGATCGGCGAGCCATTGCAGGAAGGCATGGAAGCGGATTTCGTCGGCATGTGCTGCGGCAAATTTCTCGACCTCGGCACTCCCCGGATCGCGCCAGGCTTGCGGCCAACGGCGCCAGTTCCACTGTGCGGGATCGGCCGCGTAGCGCTGCGCGTGCAGCGCTTCGAAGCGCGCGTGATCTTCCAGCGCTTCACCACCCTGCTTGCGGAATTCGGCGAACGACTGCGCCGCCGCGCTACGGTTCTTGCGGTCGAGCGCGACGCTGGCGTGACGCTCGAACAGCGTTCGCAGGATGCGATAGCGCGCGGCAGCCGCGGCCGGCCAATCGATCAAGGCGAGTGCTTCGAGCCGCTGCAATTCGGCGGCCAGGCCGGTTTCCGCAATCACCGCCTGCAGTGCCTCCGCACCGAACGCGAGCGCCGGATCTACGTTCAGTGCATTGACGAACAGACGGCTCGACGGCGCTTAGGGTCCATAGCGCTGCAGATCGGCGGCGAACAGCGCATGCACCGT
>JAQGNU010000132.1 GCA_028291645.1 Nevskia sp. | reverse complement strand
CCGGTGATTGGTCAGCGCCACCGAATAGAACTCGCCGACCGAATCGTCGCCGCGCAGGATGCATCTAGTATATTTCCAGGTGATCGCCGAGCCGGTTTCGACCTGCGTCCACGAAATCTTCGAGCGTGCACCACGGCAGTCGCCGCGCTTGGTGACGAAGTTGTAGATGCCGCCTTTGCCTTCCTCGTCGCCCGGATACCAGTTCTGCACGGTCGAGTATTTGATCTGTGCGTCGTCGAGCGCGACCAGTTCCACCACCGCCGCGTGCAGCTGATTCTCGTCGCGCTGCGGTGCGGTGCAGCCTTCGAGATAGCTGACGTAAGAACCTTCCTCGGCGATGATCAGCGTGCGCTCGAACTGGCCGGTGTTGCGCTCGTTGATGCGGAAATAAGTTGACAGCTCCATCGGGCAGCGCACGCCCTTGGGGATGTACACGAACGAACCTTCGGTGAATACGGCGGTATTCAGCGCGGCGTAGAAGTTGTCGGCGAACGGCACCACCGAGCCCAGATACTTCTGTACCAGATCGGGACGCTCGCGCACCGCTTCGCTCAAAGGGCAGAAGATCACGCCGGCCTCGGCCAGCTTCTTCTTGAAGGTGGTGGCGACCGAGACGCTGTCGAACACGACGTCGACGGCGACGTTGACGACACCTGCCAGAAACTCCTGTTCCTTCAGCGGAATGCCGAGCTTCTTGTAGGTCTCGAGCAGCTTCGGGTCGACGTCGTCGAGCGATTGCGGGCCGCTCAGATGCGATTTTGGCTGCGAGTAATACGAGATCGCCTGATAGTCGATCGGCGGAAACTGCACGTGCGCCCACTGTGGTTCTTTCATCGTCAGCCAGCGGCGATAAGCCTTCAGGCGGAATTCGAGCAGCCACGCCGGCTCTTCCTTCTTTGCGGAGATCAGCCGGATGACATCTTCGGAAAGACCCGGCGGAACCTTTTCGGCTTCGATATCGGTGATGAAGCCGGCGCTGTATTTCTGGTTGCGAACCAGTTGGCGGACGTCGGTGGGATTGGCAGCCATTAGACTTTTCCTACAGCCGTGCGATCGGCTGCGTTGAGCCGCGACAACGTCACGGCGTGGATTTGCGCGCCGGATTTCGTGCCACGCATCGGTGCCGCCATCTGTGCCAGCGTGACGGCTTCGAGCGCATGACGGATCGCGCTGTTGATCAGGCGCCAGTTGGCGCGCGCGCTGCAGCTCGATTCGATGCCGCAGCCACCGCTATGTACGGCGCATTCGGTGATGCCGATCTGTCCTTCCAGCACGCGCACCACGTCGGCGACAGTGATGGCTTCCGGCGCGCGCGCCAAGCGGTAGCCGCCATGCGCACCGCGGATCGACTCGACCAGCTGACCCTGTGCCAGCCGCTTCAGCAGCTTGGCGACAGTCGGCGCGCCGAGATGTGTGCGCGCAGCCAAGTCGGCTGCGGTGCGCATGGTCTCCGGCTGGGCGGCCAGAACCGTCATCACCAAAGTGCCGTAATCAGTAAGCTTGCTGAGCTTGAGCATCAAATAGGACCATTTCGGTATGGATTGAGTTTAACGCGGATCGGGGGTTCGCCTCAACCCGCGGCGATCGCTCGCTCCAGTCGAACCGACGCTGGCGATCTGTAACGAAATCAGGCTATAAGCGAGTGCATGAAAACTGGCCTATTGCTGCAGGAGAATCCGATTTGATCCGCGCGCTCAGTTTGCCGCTGCGCTATTCCGCATTGCTGGCTGCGTTCGCACTGCTGATCGCGGGCATCATCGCCGCGCGTGAGGTCGCGCCGGCCTGGGCTGCACTCGCGATTATCGGCGGCGCGCTCAGCGCGCTCGGCATCTACGACCTGCGCCAGCGTGAGCACTCCTTGCTGCGCAATTATCCCTTGCTGGCGCATTTCCGTTTCATGTTCGAAGCGATCCGGCCGGAAATCCGCCAGTACCTGCTCGAATCGGACAACGAGGCGGTGCCGTTCTCGCGCGCGCAGCGTTCGCTGGTCTATCAGCGCGCCAAGAGCGTCGAGGACAAGCGACCGTTCGGCACCGAACTGGACGTCTATGGTGACGCCTACGAGTGGATCAACCATTCGATGCGGCCGCGCCATCTCACCGACTACGACTTCCGTGTGCGCATCGGCGGCAAGGATTGTCTGCAGCCTTACGAAAGTTCGCTGATGAACATTTCGGCGATGAGCTTCGGTGCGCTGTCGGCGAACGCGATCATGGCGCTGAATCTCGGCGCCAAGCTCGGCGGCTTCGCGCACGACACCGGCGAGGGTTCGATCAGCCGCTACCACCGCCAGCACGGCGGCGACCTGATCTGGGAAATCGGCAGCGGCTATTTCGGCTGCCGTACTCCAGACGGTCATTTCGATGCGGAGAAATTCGCCGAGCAGGCGAACAATCCGCAAGTGAAGATGATCGAGATCAAGCTGTCGCAGGGTGCCAAGCCGGGGCATGGCGGTGTACTGCCGGGACCGAAAGTGACACGCGAGATCGCCGCAGCGCGCGGCGTCAGCATCGGCGAGGACTGCGTGTCGCCAGCCGCGCATTCGGCGTTCGCGTCGCCGATCGAACTGCTGCAATTCATCACGCGCTTACGCGAGCGTTCCGGCGGCAAGCCGGTCGGATTCAAGTTCGCGCTCGGCCATCCCTGGGAATTCTTCGGCATCTGCAAGGCGATGATCGAAACCGGCATCACGCCGGATTTCATCGTCGTCGACGGCGGCGAGGGCGGCACAGGCGCAGCACCCGTGGAATTCACCGATCACATCGGCACGCCGCTGCAGGAAGCCTTGTTACTGGTGCACAACACGCTGGTCGGACTGAACCTGCGCGACCGCATCCGCCTCGGCGCCAGCGGCAAGATGGTGTCGGCGTTCGATCTGGCGCGCACCTTGGCGATAGGTGCCGACTGGTGCAACGTCGCGCGCGGCTTCATGTTCGCGCTCGGCTGCGTGCAGTCGCAGTCCTGCCATACCGATCGCTGTCCGACCGGTGTGGCGACGCAGAACCCAAGCCGTCAGCGCGCGCTGGTGGTCGAGGACAAGTCGGTGCGCGTGCAGAACTTTCAGCGCAATACGCTGCGTGCGCTCGGCGACCTGATCGCTGCCGCCGGTCTCGCGCATCCCAACCAGCTGCGGCCGCATCACATTGTGCGGCGCATTTCCGGTAACGAGATCCGTCTGCTGTCGGACTTGTACAAGTTCCTGCAACCGGGCGAACTGCTGGCCAACCCGGCCGCGCATACCGTCTACGAGAAGTATTGGCAGCTCGCCTCCAGCCGCAGTTTCGATCCGCACCAATGAATGCCGAACATCCAGCGCCGAGATGGGATGTGGTGCAGCCGTTCATCGATCGCGTCGTCGTGCAGGCTGCGGACATCGATCGCTTCGGGCATACCAACAACGTCGTCTACCTGAGCTGGCTCGAGCGCGTCGCCTGGGCGCATTCGGTCAGCCTCGGCCTGGATTTCTCCGACTACGAACGTATCGGCGCTGGTTGTGTCGCGCGCCGTCACGAACTGGATTACCTGCAGCCGACGTTCCGCGGCGAAGAGCTGCTGCTGGCGACCTGGATCGCCGAAAATGATGTGCGTCTGAGCATGTGGCGTGCATATCAGATCATCCGCGTCAGCGATGCCCGCACCGTGTTGCGCGGTCGCACCCAATGGGTCTGCGTCGATCTGAAGAGCGGCCGTCCACGTCGCCAGCCGCCCGAGTTCGTCGCGGCTTATGTGCCGGCTGCGGCGGTGGTCGAGCCCCGGTGTGCAGAGTAGCCGGCCTATGGCCGTGAACAATCGGATCGAAATCGAATACTGCACGCAATGCCGCTGGTTGTTGCGCGCAGCCTGGATCGCACAGGAATTGTTGACGACATTCCAGAGCGAGCTGCAGGAAGTGGCCTTGCGTCCGGGGCAGGGCGGCATCTTCGCGGTGCGGCTCAACGACGAGCTGCTGTGGGATCGCGCCAAGCAAGGCTTTCCGGACTTGCCGCTGTTGAAGCAGGCGATCCGCGATCGGCTTGCGCCGGATCGTCCGCTCGGCCATAGCGATCGTCACGAACCGGCACGCTGAGGCTACAACCACAGCAGCTCCGGCGCGGCGCCGAGCTGCCCGCGGACGATCGCGTTCTGGCCGTAACGGCGCGCCAGGTCTTCTGCAAAGCCCGTCGGCGGATCGCACAGCAGTTCGCTGATTTCGTCCGGCCACTGCGCAGCGGGATCATGCGCATTGACTGCAAAGCGCGGTACGTCGGCCTGCTCGATCTCGCGGCGTAGCGCCTCGATGCGCGTACGGTTGTCATCCGTCGACAGCTGCTGCGAGCCGGGGTTACTGGCACTGAGCAGTACCCACTGCTGGCGCAGTCCACAGGCGTCGATTAAGCGCGCTTCGATGGCGGCGTCGTAGCGATCGACATGCAGCACGAGATCGCCGACGCCGCTTGCCACCACGTAGTCTGTCGCGCGATACGCTGCATCGAGCAGCGCGCGCTGCAGCAGTTGATCGAACAACAGTTCCAGCATCGGCAGGCGATCGTTGAGCGTGTGGCCGCTGTCGAGCAGATGCAGCAAGGCTCGATGTTTCTGTGCATAGCGGATCGCGCGCTCGACCGGCACGATGTCGTCGTCCCAGCCGTGCACTACCGCGGTCAACGCCGGCGGCGCGGGTGGCTCGGCGTCGTAGCCGGGGAAGTACAGCGCCGGTGCGATCAGCAGCACGGCATTCGGGCGCAAGGCTGCGGTCGCCATCGCCGATACCCAGCCGCCCATACTGGAGCCGACCAGCACCAGCGCATGCTGTGCCTGCGGCCGCAGCTGCAGCAGCTGCGCCAGCCGTGCCCGCGGGTCCGGCGTGCGACTATAATCCGGGCTTAGGACTTCGAAGCCGCGTCGCCTCGCAGTCTCCGCCAGACGCGTGATCTTGACGCCCCAGGGGCCGCTTTCCTTGCCGTGGGCGAAACAGACCAGATGCTTAGGGGGCATGGATGCGGAATCGTGGTGCGAAGAGGTGGCGTCGATGATGGCAAAAGACCGGCACAGCAGGAGGCGAGATCATGCTTAAACGATCCAGATTAGCAGCCCTGCTGCAGCTTGAGTGGCTGTCGCGGTGACCAAGGCGGCGGCAATTTCCGGCTTTGCCGCGCGCCGCCAGCAGCGCGTCAAGGAGCCGCTGGAAGTGCGGGTGACGGTGCGCTTCAAATTCGGTAACGAAGCGGAAGACGTGGTGACGATGATGAATAACCGCAGCGTGCCGATGGTCGATAGCGTGTTCAAGAATCGCGACCGCATCACGCGCAGCTTCGTCCGACTGCTGGTGCGCGCCGGCGCGACCCAGCCGAAAGTGGCGCGCGAATTGATTCCGTTGCTGCGGCTGTTGAAGCGGCGCCCTGCGAAAAACAAACCGCAAAAATAATCGAGAGTGTCGAGTGCTGGAGAAGACCGCTTGAAATACCTTTTGTGGGCCGATGCCGTTCTGGCGGCAGTCGGCGCGACCATGACCATCGCCGTCGGCTTCGTCGCACTGGTGTTCAGCCTGTACATCGATGCATCGCCGATTACGCGTCAGGGTCTGTCGGGCGTGCTGATCATCACCAGCTGTTTCGCCGTTCTGTTCGTTGTTGCGGTTGCGGCCACGCTGGGCGTGAAGCGCGCGCGCAACTGGCATTGGCCGTTGCAGGCGCTGTTGGCGCTGTCGCTGCCGCTGATGTGGACCATCGTCACCGCACAGCTGCGCTCGCCCTGACCACAGGCATCGCGCGCCGGGCATGTGCTCGACGCACCCACCGCAATCGGAAGAGATCGAATGGAAGAGCCTGCCAAGAAGACGTTGACCGGCGAAGCCCCGCAGCAGCACGACTGGCTCGGCCTGATTCCGATCGTCGCCGGACTGTACTGGCTGACGGCCGGCGATGGCGGTTTCGGCTGGCTGCTATGCAGCTTGGTGCCGGGCTCGCTGCTGCTGGCTGCGGGCGTCTCGCTGCTGTTGTGGCCGGGCGAGCCGAAGATCACCTACTACATGTCGCTCGGCGCGGTGCTCGGTGCGTTGCTGACGATTCCTGCACTGTTTGCAGGCGTCTGGCTTGCGCTGGGCGGCTTGATCGCCAGCGTCGCCGGATTTCTTGCAGCCGGTCGTATTGCATTGAAATACTCGCCGCTCGCCGACGGCGCCCCGCGGCCACCGGCCGAGGCCAAGGTTTACGCCAAGGTCGCGCTCGATGAAGCCTTGATCGGCTACTTCGTCGCGCTCGCAAAAATTCCGAGCGGCGACAAGGCGGCGATCATGTGCGACGAAGCGCATCGTCTTGAAGAGGTATTGAAAGCCGGTGGCTGGCTGGCCGATCCGGCGAGTTTCCATCGCGTGCCGCCAGCGCCGGACGATGCACGCCTGCAAGCGGCACGCTGGGGACAGCAGTCGTTCCAATGGCTGCGTTTCAACAGCGGCTTCGTGCCGCACCCGGAGTTGCCCGGCAGCACGCTGTGGGCTAGCCATCAGCGCAATCGCGACTGTCATGCCCGTGTACTGCGTCATGCCAGTCCGGGGCGACCCTGGCTGCTCTGCATCCACGGCTACCGCATGGGCCTCGACTTCATGGACTTGCGGCTGTTCACGCCGGGTCTGCTGTATCACAAGCTGGGCCTCAACCTGGTGATGCCGGTGTTGCCGCTGCACGGTGCGCGGCGTCTCGGTCGCCAGAGCGGCGATTATTTCCTGGATGGCGATCTGCTCGATCTGCTGCACGCGGAGACGCAAGCGCTATGGGATCTGCGCAGGACCATCGCCTGGATCCGGGCGCAGGAGCCGGACGCACGTATCGGCGTGCTCGGCTACAGCCTCGGCGGCTACAACACCGCGCTGCTGGCGGCACACGAGCCCGGACTGGAATTCGCCATCGCCGGCATTCCGGTCGCCGATTTTGCGTCGACGCTGTGGGGTCATGTGCCGCCGCCACACCGCGCTTATTTCGCCGCGCAGGGGCTCGATCGCGCGCTGTATGAAACGCTGCTGAAAGTGGTGTCGCCGCTGGCATGTGCGCCGCAGTTGACGCCGGAGCGACTGCATATCTTCGCCGGCAGCGCCGATCGGGTGGTGCCGCCGGAGCAGCCGCTGAAGCTGTCGCGACACTGGCAGCGACCGATCACCTGGTATCCCGGTGGTCATCTGACGTTCTACGGCGAGAGTTCGGTGCGTTACTGCATCGAAGGCGCGATCAGCGGTGCCGGCTGGAGCGCGACGCGCTAGCGCAAACTGGGCGCACAAATGCGCGCACCGACGAAAACAGCGTGGCACGATAAACTGCGCACAGGAGCGGGACGTGCCCGCGGCAATTCAACCGGCACTGTCCGACACAATCATTATGAGAAAGGTTTGTATCAGCGGCAGCGGCTTGTTTACGCCGGCCGAATCGGTTTCCAACGACGAGTTGGTCGCAGCGTTCAATCGCTACGTCGACGATCACAACCAACAGCACGCCGCCGCGATCACCGCCGGCGACGTGCAAGCGCTGCAGCCTTCGAGCAGCGAATTCATCGTCAAGGCTTCCGGCATTCACTCGCGCTACGTGGTCGACAAAGCGGGCATCGTCGATCCGCAAGTGATGCGTCCGCGCATTCCGAAACGCGCCGAAGGCGAGCCATCGCTGATGGCGGAGATGGGCGCTGCCGCGGCCTTGCAGGCGCTCGACAACGCCGACCGCAAAGCTGCAGACGTCGACTCGGTGCTGGTGGCCTGCTCCAACATGCAGCGGCCTTATCCGGCGATGGCGGTCGAATTGCAGGCGCTGCTCGGCATCCACGGTTTCGGCTACGACATGAATGTGGCCTGCGCTTCGGCCGCGTTCGGCGTGCAGGCGGCGATGGATGCGGTCAGCCGCGGCTCGTCGCGGGCGACTTTGGTAGTCAGCCCGGAAATCTGCACCGGCCATCTCAATTTCCGCAACCGCGACTGCCACTTCATCTTCGGCGACGCCGCGACCGCGCTGCTGATTGAACCGCTCGAGTCGGCGGTCAGCAGCGATCGCTTCGAAATTCTCGGCACCCGTCTGCAGACGCAGTTCTCCAACCATATCCGCAACGATTTCGGTTTCCTGAACCCGTGCGAGCAGCCACCGCGGAACTGGGACGAAGTGCTGTTCCGGCAGGAAGGCCGCAAGGTGTTCAAGGAAGTGGTGCCGCTAGTGTCGGAACTGCTGCTGTCGCATCTCGGCGATCTCGGCATTGTCCCGGCGGGCGTCAAGCGCTTCTGGCTGCACCAGGCCAATCTCAGCATGAACCAGTTGATCGCCAAACGCGTGCTCGGCCGCGAGCCGGATACGGTGGAAGCACCGGTAATTCTCGATGAGTACGCCAACACCAGTTCCGCCGGCTCGGTGATCGCGTTCCACAAATATCACCATGACCTGGTGGCCGGCGACGTCGGCGTGCTGTGCGCGTTCGGCGCCGGCTATTCTGCCGGCAGCGTCGTCCTGCGCCGGCTCTAAGGCTCGGCGCCGCAAGGGTTTTGCGGCGACTGTAAACAGGCTGTAACACACAGTCACTAATTTGCCACCAGGCCGTCATCCGGCGTTAAATGCCAGTGTGCGAATGAGCGATAAAAATCTGCTGGTGGTAGAAGACGAGGCGCCGATCCGCGACATGCTGCGGTTTGCGTTGGAGCGCGCGGAATTCCGCGTGGGCCTGGCGCAGGACGTACCGAACGCACGTCTGCAGATGGCGGAGTCGCGACCCGACTTGATCCTGCTCGACTGGATGATGCCCGGCGTCTCCGGCATCGAGTTCGCACGCGAGCTGCGCGGCAATGCGACCACCAAGGATATTCCGATCATCATGCTGACGGCGCGCGCCGAGGAAGAAGATGCGGTGCGCGGGCTCAATGTCGGCTGCGACGATTACCTGTCGAAGCCGTTCTCGTTTCCGGAACTGATCGCACGCATTCATGCGGTGCTGCGGCGCACGGTGCCGGGCGGCGAGGAGGAACGCGTCGTCATTGCCGGTCTCGAAGTCGACGCTGCCAGTCAGCGCGTCACCGTCAAAGGCGAGCCGGTGCATCTGGGGCCGACCGAATACCGGCTGCTGTATTTCTTCATCACGCATCCGGATCGTGTCTATACGCGCGAGCAGGTGCTGGATCGCGTCTGGGGCCACAACGTATATGTCGAAGAGCGCACCGTCGACGTTCATATCCGGCGTTTGCGCAAGGCGCTGGAACCACACGGCGTCGACGATATGATTCAGACGGTGCGCGGCACCGGCTACCGCTTCTCGGAAAAAATTTAGACGCGTGGCGATGAGCCCCGCCATCGAACCCTACTC
>JAQGNU010000196.1 GCA_028291645.1 Nevskia sp. | reverse complement strand
CGTTCGTAGCGGCCGCGCAGTTGCAACTGCGGCAAGGCGCGGCGGATCGCATCCGACATCACCGGCACACGCGACTGCAGCGCTTCGACGGCCGCCAGCACACCGGCGGCGTTATCCAGTTGCACACGGCCTTCGAGTCCCGGCAGCGGCAAGGCGTCGTAATGCTTGCCGTGCGCGTCGGACCAGTTCCAGCTGCGACCGTCGGCTTGTGGCTGGAACTGGAAATCGCGCCCGAGCACGGCGAGCGGCGCGCCGATCTCAGCGGCGACGCGGACGACGCTCACGGGCGGTGCCGCCTGCACGCAGATCGCCGCACGCGCAGCGCGGAAAATGCCGGCCTTCTCGTAGCCGATCTGCTCGTAGTCATGCCCGAGCCAGTCGAGATGATCGAGACCGATATTGGTCACCACGGCACAGTCGGCATCGACGATATTGACTGCATCGAGGCGGCCGCCGAGACCGACTTCGAGCACCTGTACGTCGACCCGCGCTTCGCGAAACAGCCATAGCGCCGCCAACGTGCCGAACTCGAAATAGGTCAACTGAATTTCTGCGCGCGCCTGTTCGATCGCGGCGAAGGCGCGGCACAAGGCAAGGTCCGCAACCGGCACGTCGTCGATGGCGACACGCTCGTTGTAGTCCAGCAGATGCGGCGAGGTGTAACGGCCGACACGGTAGCCAGCGGCACGATAAATCGCACTGGCGAGCGTAACGCTGGAACCCTTGCCATTGGTGCCGGCCACCGTCAGCGTAACGGCGCTGGCGGGCAACAACTGCAGCCGCTGCGCAACGCTACGGACTCGATCGAGGCCTAGCGCAATCGCGCTGGGATGCAGTTTTTCCTGGTATTCGAGCCAGTCGGCGAGCGACCAGTCCGCACGCGCTTGCGTGTTAATGATGACTAGTGATTCGCTGCCGGCGATGCGGGCGCGTTGACGATTGCCGGCCGCATCGCGGCAGATGTGCCGGCACAGACCGCGGGCGCAAAATGCGTGAACGCGGCCAGCAGCCGGTATATCTTCTCGCGCAGTTCGCGACGGTCGATGATCATGTCGATCGCGCCTTTCTCGAGCAGGAACTCGGCGCGCTGAAAGCCGTCCGGCAGTTTCTGGCGCACGGTCTGTTCGATCACGCGCGGGCCGGCAAAACCGATCAGCGCGCGCGGCTCGGCGATGTGGATATCGCCCAGCATCGCCAGGCTGGCGGAAACGCCGCCCATGGTCGGATGCGTCATCACCGATACGAACGGTAGGCCACGCTCGGCCAGACGCGCGAGCGCGGCGCTGGTCTTCGCCATCTGCATCAGCGAGAACAGCGATTCCTGCATGCGCGCGCCGCCGCTCGCCGCGAAGCACACCAGCGGAATGCCATTGTCGTAAGCCAGATTGACCGCGCGGACGAATTTCTCGCCGACGACGCTGCCCATCGAGCCGCCCATGAAGCCGAATTCGAACGCGGCCACCACCAGCGGCAAACCCATCAGCTGGCCGCGGACGACCACCAAGGCATCGTCCTCGTCGGTGTCCTCGCGCGCCTCTGCGAGCCGCTCGGTGTACTTGCGGCTGTCCTTGAAATTCAGCGGATCGGTCGCGCGCAGGCCCTGCGCAATCTCGACGCGTGCTTCGGCATCGAGGAAATGGTTGATCCGCGCACGCGCGCCGATCGCACGGTGCGCACCGCACTTCGGGCAGACTTCCAGCGTGCGTTCCAGCTCGGCCCGATACAGCACCGACTGGCAGCTCTCGCACTTCATCCAGAGGCCTTCGGGCACGCTTTTCTTGCGTACGCCGCCGCTCAGCAGCTTCGATCCTGAAATTTTTTCGAGCCAGCTCATAGGCGGATTCTAACGGGTCATGACAGGGCTTGTGGCGAAGTCGATCGCAGCACGCATTTCGCCCAGTTGCCGGGTCAGCAAATCGGGCAATTTCTGCGGCTCATTCTGATGCTTTTGGATTTGCGCGACCAGTGCGCTGCCGACCACCACGCCATCGGCAATGCGCGCCACCTGGGCGGCCGACGCGGCATCGCGGATGCCGAAGCCGACCGCCACCGGCAGCGCCGTCTGCGCCCGGATTTGGTCGAGCTTGGCGGCGACGCTGGCGACATCGAGCGTGGCCGCGCCGGTGACGCCTTTCAGCGACACGTAGTACAGATAGCCGCTGGCCTCGTGCGCAATCGCGCCGATGCGTGCGGCCGAGCTGGTCGGCGCCAGCAGGAAGATGCAGTCGAGTCCGTGCGCGCGCAGACGCGGCGCGATTTCCGGTGCTTCCTCGACCGACACGTCGACGATCAGCACGCCATCGACGCCGGCCTTCTGCGCGTACGCGGCGAAGGCTTCCAGCCCGCGCGCTTCGATCGGATTCAGATAGCCCATCAGCACCACCGGCGTGCGCGCATCGCTGCGGCGGAATTCGGCGACCATGTCGACCACCTGCCACAGACTGGTGCCGTGCACCAGCGCGCGCTCACAGGCCAGCTGTATCGTCGGGCCATCCGCCATCGGATCGGAAAACGGCACGCCGAGTTCGATGATATCGGCGCCGCCCGCAACCAGCGCGTGCATCAGGCCGACGGTGTGATCCGGATGCGGATCGCCGGCGGTGATGTAGGGAATCAGCGCCTTGCGACCGCGCGCTTTGAGCGCGGCGAATACGGTTTCGATGCGCTTCATCACATCAGCTCAGTGCCTTCGCGCTTGGCGATGGTGAAGATATCCTTGTCGCCGCGACCGGACAGGTTCACCACCAGAATCTGCTCGCGCTGCATCTGCGGCGCCAGCTTCTTCGCATAGGCCAGCGCATGCGCGGGTTCCAGCGCCGGGATGATGCCTTCGACGCGGGTCAGCTCGTGGAACGCGGCCAGCGCTTCGTCATCGGTCACCGACACGTAGGTGACGCGGCCAATGTCCTTCAGCCAGGCATGCTCGGGGCCGACACCGGGATAATCGAGTCCGGCCGAAATCGAATGCGTCGCCGAAATCTGACCGTTGGCATCGGCCATGATGTACGTGCGATTGCCGTGCAGCACGCCCGGATGACCGGCCGACAGCGGCGCCGCATGACGTCCGGTTTCGATGCCGTCGCCGCCAGCTTCGACGCCGTACATCTTCACCGCGTCGTTGCCGATGAAGGGATAGAACAGGCCGATCGCATTGGAGCCGCCACCGACGCAGGCGACCAGCGCGTCCGGTTGACAGCCGAGCATTTCCTGCGATTGTGTGACGACTTCGCGGCCGACCACCGAATTGAAATCGCGTACCAGCATCGGGTACGGATGCGGACCGGCGACGGTGCCGATCACATAAAACGTATCGTCGACATTGGTGACCCAATCGCGCAGCGCCTCGTTCATCGCATCCTTCAGCGTCTTGGTGCCGCTGTGCACCGGCACCACTTCGGCACCGAGCAGTTTCATGCGGTAGACGTTGGGCGATTGCCGCTGCACATCCTCGGCGCCCATGTAGACCACGCACTTCAAACCCAGACGCGCGGCGATGGTCGCGCTGGCGACGCCATGCTGGCCGGCGCCGGTCTCGGCGATGATGCGGGTCTTGCCGAGATGCTTCGCCAGCAGCGCCTGGCCGACCGTGTTGTTGATCTTGTGGGCGCCGGTGTGATTGAGGTCTTCGCGCTTGAGGAACACCTGCGCGCCACCCCACTTCCGGGTCAGACGTTCGGCCGGATACAAGGGCGATGGCCGGCCGACATACAGCGCCAGATCGCGATCCAGCTCGGCGCGGAAGGCGGCGTCGTTCTTAAGCGCGTTGTAGGCCTGTTCCAGTTGCTGCAGCGGCAGCATCAAGGTTTCGGCGACGAAGCGGCCGCCGTAGAGCCCGAAATGGCCGCGCGCGTCGGGCAGGTTTTCGTAGATCACTTCTTGGATTTGCTCTGCATCGGATAACGAAAGTAGCGGCGTCAACGCCTCACTGCAGGGCTCGATCGAGCAGAGCCCGATCGGCGCGCGCGACGGCGCTGACGAAGTCCGCCATTTTGCCTGAATCCTTGCAGCCGGGCGCGCTTTCGATGCCGCTGCTGACATCGACCGCAAAAGGTTGTGCGATGCGAATGGCGTCGCCGACGTTGTCGGCCGACAGCCCGCCGGCAACGATTAGCGGCTGCGTTGAAACATCGCGAATCAAGCGCCAGTCGAAGCTCAGGCCCTGCCCGCCCAAGGCACCGGCCTGGTGACCGTCGAACAGCAGCGCGGTCGCACCGGCATAAGGCCGGATGGTTTCGTCGAGCGGTGCTTGCGCGTCGCGCATCGCAATCGCTTTCAGATAGCGCACGCCGAAGCTGTCGCAGAATTCTGCGCTTTCCTCGCCGTGGAATTGCAGCAGCTCGGGCTGCAGTTCCTGCAATACCTGTCGCACCAGAGACGCAGCCGGATTGCGCAGCAACACCACCGCGCTGACGAATGGCGGCAGACTGCGGCGAATCGTCGCGGCCTGTTGCAAGCTCAACTGGCGCGGACTGCCCGGCACCAGAATCAGGCCGATCGCATCGACGCCCAGCTCGATCGCCTGCGTGGCGTCCTCGAGCCGAGTGATGCCACAGAATTTGATCCGGGTGCGCTGCTTCATCCCTGCATTATCGGGCATCAGGGAAACCAGGCGCGTGCCGGCGGCGGCAGCTGATACTGCGGTGGATATTCGGGACCGAGAAAATATAGTCCGCGCGCCGCCGCCGTCATCGCCGCCTTCGTACGGTCGCGGCCTGCCAGCAGTTCAGCGGCCCAAGGCTCGGTCTGCCGGCCTTTGCCGATTTCGATCAAGCTGCCCGCGATGTTGCGCACCATGTGATGCAGGAACGCATTGGCGCAGACATCCAGCACGACAAATTCATGTTGGCGGAACACCGCGATCTCGCGCAGCTTGCGCATCGGCGTGCTCGACTGGCATTCGGCCGCACGGAACGCGGAGAAATCGTGTTCGCCAAGCAGCGCCTGCGCGGCGCGGTGCATCGCATCGGCGTCGAGCGGCTGCGGCACCCAGGTGACGCGATCGGTCAGCAGCGCCGAGCGCGCGCGCAGATTGCGGATGACATAACGATAGCGCCGCAGCGTGGCGCTGCGGCGTGCGTCGAAATGGTCGGCGACCGGCATGATCCAGCCCAGGCTGATATCCGGCGGCAGATTGCTGTTGCTGCCGAGCACCCAGGCGTAGGGCGTGCGTAGCGACGCCGAATCGAAATGCACTACCTGTCCGAGCGCGTGTACGCCGGCGTCGGTACGTCCAGCTGCAATCACGCTGACTGGATGCGCGGCAACCTTTGACAGCGCGGCCTCCAGCGTCGCCTGCACGCTGTCGCGTCCTGCCTGCGTCTGCCAGCCCGAGAATCGTGTGCCGAGATATTCGACGCTGGCCGCCCAACGTGTCACCGCCGCAATGCTCCGGCAAACGCGGCTAGGCCGCGTGCAGACGCTTCGCCAGCGCTTCCGCTTCGAGCTTCTGCGCGCCGCTGCCGACGGCGATGACTTCGTTCAGCAAACCCGTGGCCGCTTCGTTGTCGCCCATATCGGCGTAAGCGCGTGCGAGATCCAGCTTGGTGCTGGTCTCGTCTTCCGAAGTGAGCACCTTGCTGTCGGGGAAGCTCTGGCTCAAGTCCAGATCTTCCAGCTTAAATTCAGCCACCGGCTCGGCCGCGGCCGGTAGCGGCGCTGCGGCCGGTGACAGATCGGACGGCTTCGCATCGATCTCAGGTGTCGGCGCAGCTGCCAGCTCCGCAGGCGCTGGCTTCTGTCCGAAATTCGACAGCGCAGCATCCAGATCGAAGTCGATCAGGTTGTTGCTCTCGGCAGGTCGGCTCGCAGGTGCCGCAACGCCAGCGGCCGCAGCCGGTTCATCGAGATTGAAATCGAGCAGCGTGGCTTGCGGCACCGGTGTGATCGCTGCGGGCTCCGCGCGCACCGACTCGGCCACAACGGGCGCGATCGCATCGTCCTCTCTGAACGCACCGATTTGCGGTGCGATCTGGCGCCCCATCTCCGCCAACTTGTGCCAATCGGCAGCCGCAATCTGGCCACGCAGCGCCAATGCAGTCTGCTGAAACTCCACCATCTTGCCGGCGCGGAAATAAGTTTCGGCGAGCTTGATGCGCAAGTCTTTACGCAGCGGTTCCTTCTCGATCGCTCGACGCAACAGCGTGGCGGCTTCGTCGTTGAGTCCGTAGGCCAGATGGAAATCGGCCTCCGCCAGCGGATCGTTGGCGTCGAGATTGACCGCCACGGTCTGCGCCTGCAGCTGCGAGGTCAGGTCGACATCGGCGACGGTTTTGGCCGGCGCGTTTGCAAGGGGCACGGTTGCCGGCTTGGCCTTGGACATCAACGCCGCAGCCGATTCAATCGCGTGCGGCGCCGTCCCGACGGGCTGTTTGCCGAAGCCGGCGGCCGGGCTCGGCGTGCGGCTCGATTCGGGATCGGCTACCGTCGTTGTCGGCGCTACCGGCAGCTTGGGTGCCAGCGGCGGGAATGCGGAGGGCGCAGATTCTTTCTCGCGCGTCATGCGCCAGCCGAGGAAGCCGACCAGCAACACCACCACGATCGCCAGCAAGGGCAGCCTGAAGTCGTCGACCAGGCTGACCTTCGGTGCCGGCGCTGGCGCGAGCGCAGCTTTGTTCGGAACGGCCGCGGTCGTGGCCGCAGCCGAGGAAGCGGTATCGCCGGCAGTGGTGCTCGCATCCGTGTTGGATGGCGATGGCGCGGTCACCGGTTCCACCGGGGCGGTGACTGGTTCCGCAGGCGGCGTGATCGGTGCCGCTGAATTGGCCGGCGGTGTCGCGTTGGTATTGACTGAGGCGGACGCAGGTGTCGGAGGATTTGTAGGTTCGGCGGGTCCGGTGGGCAACACCGACGAGGCCGCAGGTGCTGCAGGTGGCGCGGCGGTGGATGCTCCGGCCGCCGAACCCGAGGTCGCGCTCGGGCCGGCGTCGTGATGCAGTGGTGCCGGTACCGGAGTCGCCGAAGCCGCTGCAGCGGACGGCATCTGCGGAGCCGGAGCCGCGGTGGCATCGGCAGTGCCGGCCGACGGCTCGGCGGCGGCTTTCGCGGCCTTGGCCTTCTTGGCTGGCACGGCAGGCGCTGCAAGCTCGGCAGCATCACCGCTGTCGCTGGCCAAGCGTCCACCGCGCCGCAGCTGTGCGACGCGCGCACTGGCCGCCGCCGGCGCAAGCGCTTCGATCTGATCGTCAGTAGGGACCGTCAACGTAGCGCCGCGCATCAGACCATTGAAGCGACCGTGATCGAACGCGCCGGGATTGGCCTGGTACAGGGCCAGCAATATCTGGTCTGTGGTCGCCGCATCCGGCTTCAATTTGCCGGCAATGCTCCACAAGGTTTCCTGCGGATCGACCGGACCATAGGTCTTGGTCGACGTCGCGCTGGTCGTCGCAGCTTCGTCGATCTCGGCTTTACGGCTGAGCGCTGCAGCGCGCGGCGGCGCAGGCTGACTCGGTACAGGCGGGCTCGCGGCATACGGTTCGAGCGCTGGCGGCTCGGTCGGCGCCGGGGTCGCGGTGGGCGCCACGGGTTCCACGACCGCAGCTGCGGTCGCAGGCATCGCGCTGGCAGCGGCTGGCTGATTGGCCTGCAGATTCGGTGGATCCAGCAGCACGGTGTATTCGCGCTGCAGCCGGCCACCCTGCCAGCGCGCTTCCACCAGGAAATTGAGGAAAGGCTCGTGATCGGTCTGCGCGCTGCTGAGCTGCACCCGCGTACCGCCAGCGCCGGACTCCAGCTTCAACGTCAAGCTCGACAGATAGTCCGCACGCTCGATGCCGGAACGCTCGAAATCCGCCGCGCTCGCCAGTGCCACCTGCAGCGACTCCAGGTCCTGCGCCGAGGCGTCGAGCACCGGAATCGATGCCGAAAA